>JBNMJR010000121.1:0-7830 GCA_050873925.1 Acetatifactor sp. | reverse complement strand
ATTTTGCACCGGTATCCGGTCTCCCGGTGCCATGCGGGAACAGTCAAATCTCTGATAGGAAAAAGCTTTCCCCGATGCAAGCTTCGGTATGACTTCTGTCAAAAAGCGCTCATAGTGCACATTTCCGCCGGGCTCGCTTCTGCGCTCCTGCGTCCGGAGTGCAGGCGGCAGGACAAAATCGTCCATATGGATCACATCTCCGCCCAGTTCTCTTGCAAGTCCGGCAGCCAGTGTCGTCTTTCCGGCGGCACATCTGCCGTCAATGGCAATGATACGCATTCCGGCGGGAAGCATGCGCAATTCCTCCGTCAACTCAGAAACAGTTCTCAGCGATCTCATCCACAGCCTCCGCAATGTATTCTCCCAGACGTCTGCTCTCTACTCCCACGATGGTGGCATGGCATTTACTCATGGGGATCAGAATCAGTTTCGCATCATTCGAAGCTACCGCCGCTGCCATGGTGGGAGTGATCTCACCTAACATGGCATCCGCCATGACAATTCCCACAGGACCTACGATCACGTCTGCTCTCTTACTGTTATATACCACGGCATTCTCCCCGGTGGCACCGCTTGTCACGCCGCTCTTCATCATATTCGCCGTAGCTGTGGCGTTGGTTCCCACTGCGATCAGTTCCGCCTCCGGGAATCGTTCCTTCAGGGCCTCCAGCAGGCTTCTGCCTACGCCTCCGCCCTGGCCGTCCATTACCATAATACGCATAACTTTACTCCTGCCAAAAATAATACATACATGTTCCATGATAGCATGGCAAATGCTTTTTTGCAATTTATCTTGACAAAAAATTGCCTACCCTTTATTATGTATTATGCTTCAGGAAGGAGCCTAACGCCAGAAGGCATATTTATCCCAGGAGGGAAAAGTGTGCCGTTCTGGCTTTTTTGTTACTGTCCAGAGCCATTAAATATTGACACATGTTCGTCGAATGCTTGCATTCGTAAGAATATATGGCAATATTTATTTGGCGAAGCCATTTCAATGAGCAAAAAATAAAGCCTCGTAGAGGCGTTTTTGCGAATAAAGGCTCTGGACCGTTATATATCTTCTCAGGAGGTTTTGTTTCCATGAAAAAATTAACTGTTTTAAACAAGAGCATCATCACTGCTCTGTGTGTTGCCTTATGTGTGGTTCTGCCCATGACACTGCATGCGATCCCCAAGGGCGGGGTCCTGTTCTCCCCCATGCATCTGCCTGTGCTTCTGTGCGGTCTGGTCTGTGGAGCGCCTTTCGGTCTGATCTGCGGTATTCTCGGGCCTCTGGTATCCAGTCTGCTCACCGGTATGCCCGTTTTCGGATATATGCCCGTCATGATGATCGAGCTGGGGCTTTACGGTCTGATCAGCGGTCTGGTCATGCAGTTCCTTCGCAGCGGTAAGCTGGTCGTTGATCTGTATGCCGCTCTGGTCATCGCCATGTTGGGCGGCCGTGTGATTACCGGTATCCTGCGCGCACTGATCTTTGCGGGCGGCTCCTACAGCTGGTCTGCCTGGGCTACCGGATATTTCGTATCCTGTCTCCCCGGTATCGTTATCCAGCTGATCCTGATCCCTGCCATCTACGTGGCATTGGAACGCGCTCATCTGCTGCCGGTACGTTATCCTGCAGTTTCCGTTTCCGCCGAGACCGAAGCAGCATAATATAAAAAGCGACATGTGCCGTAAGGTGCACGCAAAAATGGCTCCTCTGTCTTACGACAGGAGAGCCATTTTCTGTTTGTAGATCCGTATGAAATAAAGAATCTCCGCCACTGCCGTGATGCTCCAGGAGAAGACATACAGCAGATACAGGGACGGTATCGTATGGAAATAGGCAAATACCGTGTAGACCCAGATCACACGGAACACGCAGGAACCCATGATCACGATGAACATCGGCGCAATGCTCTTGCCCATGGCTCTGGCTGCTGCAATGGTACAGTCCATAAACGCCGAAATACAATAGGAAAAGCCCATGATCGTCAGACGATACATACCGGCATCCATAACCGCCGCATCTCTGGTAAACAGGGATAAAAACGGTCTTCCGAAAACTACCAGTGACACTCCCAGGATCAGGCCGATGCCAAAGGAATATGCCAGACTGATCAGGTAACTGTTCCGCACTCTTTTCTTCTTACCCGCGCCGTAATTCTGTCCCATAAAGCTGCCGCAGGCGGTATAGAATGCCGCCATGACATCATATACCATGGCATCCGCATTGGTGGCGGCGGAGTTGCCCGCCACCATGGTGGCATCGAAGGAATTCACACCCATCTGCACAAAACTGTTGGCAAACTGGAAGATCACATTCTGTAATCCGGAAGGCATTCCCAATCTCAAAATATCCTTCGTAAGTTCCGGACTCAGCCGCAGCTGTCCGATATGCAGGGCATAGATCTCCTTGCTGCGAAGCAGCGCCTGCAGGATCAGTGCCGCCGACACATACTGGGAAATGATACTGGCCAGCGCCACTCCCGCCACATCCATGTGACAGGCAATGACAAAAAACAGGTTCAGAATGATATTCAGTACACCGGAAAATCCCAGATAATACAGCGGCTTTTTCGTATTGCCCACCGCACTGTACACTGCATTACCGAAATTGTAAATGGCCAGTGCCGGCATTCCCAGATAGTAGATCCTCAGGTACAATACCGCCTTATCCAAAAGTTCCTCTCTGGTCTTTAACACGGTCAGCATCCACTCGGACAATCCCACGCCTGTCACCAATAATAGCACTCCCATGATCAGGCTGACCAGCGCGGCGGAATGGATGGTTTTCGACAGGCTGTCCTTATCCTTTGCTCCATAATATAATGCCGTCAGTACATTGATACCGCCGGACAGACCGATCAGAAATCCGGTAAACATAGTAACCAGTGTAGCCGTGGAACCCACTGCTCCCAGTGACAGAGAACCGGCGAACTGGCCGATCACCGCAATGTCCGCCATATTGAAGAGCACCTGCAGCAGATTGGACAGCATCAGCGGCACGCTGAAAATCAATATTTTCTTTCCCAGGGATCCTTCCGTCAGATCCTGCATATTCTGTTTCATTATAATCCTCTTTATCCTCTTCCTGTACTTATTTCTCTATTTTCATTCTCTCCATCAGCTTCCACTCTGACGAAAAGAACGGTCAAAGAGCCTTTCGCTCCTTGACCGTTCCCTATTCTAGCATATCTTGTCTTTCTTTTCTACCGGAAAATACAGAAATGTAACAAATTATGCTGCTTCTTTTTCCGTATTTTTACCGGCACCGAACAGCTTGCGGATGCAGCTGTATGCTACCATAACGCCCAGTACCATAAGCAGTATGGCAACGATCAGCTGTAAGCCGTCCACCAGGAAGGTTGCCTGTCCGGCAGCCACATTTTTGACCAAAGCAACTGTCTTCTGGATCAATGCGGTAAAGGTTACGACCAGCATCATTCCCATGGGGAAGTACAGTGTCCAGCCGGTACGACCGGTGGTCTTTAAGAATACGGCCAGGGCGATCAGTACCAGTGCAGCCAGCAGCTGGTTCGCAGAACCGAACAGCGGCCATACATTGTTGTATCCGCCCAGGGTCAGCAGATAACCGAAGAACAGAGTGATCACGGTTGCAAAATATTTATTGGTCAGAACTCTCTGCACAGGGGTCATTTTCGCAGTATCTGTGGTATCCCCTAAGAACAGCTCCTGGAAAGACATACGTCCGATTCTTGCCACAGAATCCAGAGAAGTCAGTGCCAGAGCAGATACACACATGGTCATGAATACGGTTGCCACGGTTACGGGAACCCCCATCTTCTCCAGGAATCCTGCAACGCCGGAGGAGAAAATGGAGAACGGCGTACCATCGGGTTTTGTACCGTTCACAGCAACTGCGCCGACAACTACCAGTGCTACCACACCTAACAGACTCTCTACGATCATGGCACCATAACCGACCATGGGCATATCTTTTTCATTGCTGATGGTCTTGGAGGAAGTACCGGAGGATACCAGGCTGTGGAAACCGGATACCGCACCGCAGGCGATGGTGACGAACAGGGTCGGGAACAGGCTGCTGTTACCTACCTGAAAACCGTTAAATGCATTCAGTTCCATATCGGGATGTGCTACAACCACACCAAGTACGGCACCGATGATCATACCCAGCAGCATAAAGGTGGTCATGTAATCTCTGGGCTGCATCAGAAGCCACATGGGCATTACGGATGCCAGGAACAGGTATGCCATGATGATGTAGATCCATGCGGTCTTGGAAGCATAGATGGGAAGATGCATACCTACGGCGAACATTACTACCAGCAGACCGATGGCTACGACTGCCTTGACCCACTCATTCATCTTGCCGACTTTCTTCTGGATCAGACCGAAGATCACAGCGACAACGATGAACAACATGGAGATGGATGCCGCACTGCCGTTGGCATACGCCACACTGGCATCTTCCAGGCCGGTACCTACGAAAGTACCTGCCACCATATCGGTAAATGCTGCGATAACTAACAGGGTGAACAGCCAGCAGAACAGCATGAACAACTTTCTGCCTGTCTTACCGATGTATTTTTCAATGATCATTCCCATGGATTTTCCTTCGTTTTTCACGGAAGCATACAGAGCACCGAAGTCCTGTACGGCACCGAAGAACAGGCCACCAATCAGAAGCCACAGAAGCACGGGAACCCATCCGAATACCGATGCGAGGATGGGGCCCGTCACAGGCCCTGCCCCTGCGATGGAGGAAAACTGATGAGAAAATACGGTGAATTTGGAGGAAGGCACGAAGTCCTCTCCGTCTTCATGGGTAAAAGCAGGCGTCTTCGCCTTCTCATCGATTCCCCACTTTTTGGCAAGCCATCTTCCGTAGAAGACATAGCCTGCTGCCAGCACTACCATTGCGATCAGAATGATTACCAAACTGTTCATTTTTGTTTCCTTCTTTCTTGTGTCTTGTTATTTTGTCGTGACAGAAAGAAAAATTCTGATTGCCCGTAAAACAAAAAAGCTTTCCGTCTCCGGTGCTTTATAAGCACTCAAAGACGAAAAGCTCTAAGCTCTCCGCGTTACCACTTTGCTTGCCGTATATATCATACGACCTCTTGTTCCCATCTCCATGAAACAGATAAATATGCTTCATTTCCAACAGGCTTCTAAATAACGGTAGAATACCGGTGACACCTACTTAACATCTTCAGTGCACTTCTCACAGAGGATAGTCTGTCATACTCACATACCGTCTCACACCAGCCGACGGCTCTCTGAAATGCTTCCGTATGCAGATCTTGTTCTGCTCATCGAATTTAACTTTCTGTTCGATAGCAAAGATACCACTCTGTTTTTACAATGTCAATAGGGAAAAGAAAATTATTTTCCCTTTTTGTCTGCAATCAGGGGTTTGATGGCAGAATAAATCTCGCTGGTGCGTTTACTGTCTTTGAACTCTTTGTTCAGGGCATTGTTGATTCCCTGTTTCGTCTTGTACTGGCGGATGAATTTTACCACCTGGGGGACGATGGTCTGATCGGAAAGCACCTTTTCCACTGCCTGCGTCAGTTCATCCGGCTCTTCAGCGGTTTCCTTCTCTGTTGCTTTTGCAGCGCTCTTCTTCCGGGTATTATTGCTCTTTCTCTTCGCCGGTTTTTTCACAGGTTCCGCAGTCTCCTCTGCTATCTCGACAGACTCGTCCTGTTTTTCTGTATCGTTGGGCTCCTTCTCTTCGACATCGGCGGATTCTGTCACTTCCGGCAACGGTTCTTCCGCGATCTCCTCTGCAGTCACTTCCGCCTCCGGTTCCTCCGTCATTACCTCTGTTGCTTTCTCTGTCTCCTGTTCCGTGCTTTCCGTCATTTCCTCCGCATTTTCTTCGACCGGAAGATTCTGCTCCGCCGTCGGGTTCTTTCCCCACAGGAGGTTGCGGATGATCCGCACGGGAACCCCCTGCGCTTTCCAATATACCATCAGGCTGGTGAAGCCGTTGTCCTTGGTCACAATAAAATAATTCGGATGAATATCTTCTCTCTGTTGCTCACAGATCAGGTATCCCAGATAGGTAGCCAGCTGGAAATCCAATGCATTCTTGGTGCCCACGGCCACTTTGTGGTAAATGATCTGTGCTTTCGTCTCATTCAGTTTCCGGTGCAGGTCAAAAGTCATGCTGTCCGCATTGTCACTGTAGAAAATGCAGACGGTATCCTCCTCCGTCAAAAGCTCCACACCCTCCATGCCGCGACTCTTTACATTTTCAAAATCAATCAGATAATAAGCCATTACTTCTCCTCCCCATTGGTTGTATCACGTTCTTCCGTTTTGTCTTCCGCATTGCCGGTCTCCTCCGGTGTTTCGGGTTCCGTTTCCGCCGGTTTCGACGCTTCCGGCTCCTCCGGTGTTTCCCTCTGTTCCACGATTTCTACAGGCTCTGTGGTTTCTACCGGTCCGGTAACTGTTTCCGGACTACTCTCCTCCGCAGTTTTCTCCTTTGCCGGGAGCTTTTCGCGAATGCTTTCTTTCCAGCCGGAGATTGTCTCTTCCCTTCGATTTTTCCGCTCTCTCCTCTTTGCTGCCCGTTCCTGTCTTGCTTCTTCCTTCCGTTCCAGTTTTTCCTGTTTTCTGGCCTGCTTTGCCAGTGCTTTATCTTCCAGCTCCACTTCCTTGACGGCAGCTCTTTCGATATCCCGAATATATCTTCTGGCTTTCCTATGGTTCTTGCGGTCCTGGCGATACGGGTCATACAGGAAATAAGACACCGCACCCAATACCAGGATCACCACCCCGGCAATCGTCAGTATCGGTACAATGATCCCATATTCCGTAAATTTCAGTTCAAAGCAGACAAACACGATCAGCATGGCAGGAAACAATAACAGATACAGAATCTTCGTAATCACATCCAACAGCGTATGCTGTCTCTTCCCATTGGTCAGAAGTGTTCCCTCAATAGCGGTATAAAATGCCATAAAGATACACAATTCCGAACCGAATCCATGCAGGTATCCACAAATTCCGGTCAGGATCAGAGACAGGAAAAACATACCGAATGCCGTTCCCTGATACCAGGCATTGCGGTACTCCGTCATTCCCTGCAGCTTGTCCTCACTGATGCCATGCATCTGGTAGACATCCTTGCGGATCAGCCGTTCAAATTCTTCGTTATAACGCTGTTCCTCTCTGGTATTGCGCAGGTGGTCTTCCACCGCCTTGCTCATCTGTTCGATATATTCCTGTTCCTTGCGGATCCGCTTGGTTCTGAGCTGTTCCAGCTCATTCTGGCGTCTGACTTCCTCTTCCAGTTTCCGCACTTTTCCGATCCGCGGATTCTTTACTGTGATCTCCGGCTTCTCCGGGAGCACTGTTGTTTCGTTCTTCTCCTGATTCTCCATTGGGTCCTCTTTCCGTATGAATTATTTCGTGTTATCCAATAGCCTTATTATAGGTTTTCCGAACCGGAAAAACAACCTTTTGTTCGCCGTTTTCATTGCTCCGGATCCCGACTGCATCACTCGTGAAAAATGCCGCAAGCACCGGCAGCATTACCATAATGGGGAACAGATACCGCACCTGCACCACCGGTCCCAGCAGCATGGTCCCAAAGTATAAAAACGGCAGCAGGCTCAACTGGAAGCACCGGTATTTTCTCCGGTACAGGGAGAATACCATCAAAAGGAACAGGCTCCAACTGTAAAAAGAGCCATGGAAAATAATGGAGAACACGGGCCATTCATTAAAACAGTTGCCACTGACGATCTCCTCCAGCACTTTCTCCAGTGCCGGAAATTTCGACTGATGTTCAATACTGCCGTAGCCTTCGATTTCCGAGGAGGTATAGGTAAATAGTACGCCGTATCT
>JBNMJR010000120.1:0-7851 GCA_050873925.1 Acetatifactor sp. | reverse complement strand
GTTGCTGGCATTGAACCTGCCTGTGAGCATCCCGCTGTGGATGGCGGCGTTAGGCGGTGTATTTGCCATACTTGTGGTAAAAATGTTGTTTGGCGGTCTGGGTCAGAACTTTATGAACCCGGCACTGGCAGCCAGATGCTTTTTGCTGATCTCTTTCCCGTCCCAGATGACGGATTTTACCTGTGATGCCTATACCGGGGCAACTCCCCTGGCAGCACTGAAGGCAGGAGAGAGTGTCAATGTCATGAACATGATCGTAGGTAAGACCGCCGGCACCATTGGCGAGACTTCCGTGATCGCATTGCTGATCGGTGCCTGTTTTCTGATTCTGATCGGCGTGATCGACCTTCGGATCCCCGGTACATATATTGTGACCGTGATCCTGTTCGCCGGAATCTTCGGCGGACATGGCTTTGATCCTGCCTATCTGTCTGCACAGCTGGCAGGTGGCGGCCTGATCCTGGGTGCCTTTTTCATGGCAACGGATTATGTCACCCGACCTATTACCATCAAGGGACAGTATGTATACGGTGTGGTACTGGGACTTCTCACCGGAATCTTCCGTATCTTCGGACCGGGAGCGGAAGGTGTGTCGTATGCTATCATTTTAGGCAACCTCCTGGTACCTCTGATCGAAAAATTCACCATGCCGGTGGCTTTTGGCAGAAAGGCAGGTGCGAAACGTGAAAAATAATAAAGATATTCAGGCAATGTTAAAAGAAGCGGGCATTCTGTTCGCTATTACACTGATCGCCGGACTTTTGCTTGGTTTTGTCTATGAACTGACCAAGGAGCCCATCCGCCTGCAGGAAGAAAAGGCAGTGCAGGAAGCCTGTCAGGCAGTCTTTGCGGATGCGGAACATTTCGAAGAACTGGATGCTTATACGCCTTCTGCGGATACGGCGCAGAAGCTGGCAGACACCGGAATTACCATCGGTACCGTCTATGAAGCACAGGATGCTTCCGGAACACAGTTGGGCTACGTGATCCAGACTACGACTTCGGAAGGTTACGGCGGAAATATCGTACTGTATGTGGGAATCCGTCTGGACGGTACCGTCAATGATATCTCTATTTTAAGTATCTCCGAGACTCCAGGACTGGGTATGAAAGCGGGAGATGTGCTGGTGCCCCAGTTCCACAACAAGAACGTGAAGAGCTTTGCCTACACCAAGACAGGATCCACTTCCGACAGTGAGATCGATGCCATCAGCGGCGCGACCATCACAACGAAAGCAGTGACCAATGCCGTCAATGGAAGCCTTCTGGCATTTAATGATTATGTACAGGGAGGTGCTGGCAATGAATAAAGCAGGCGAAAGACTTTATAACGGTATTATCAAAGAAAACCCTACGTTTGTACTGATGCTGGGGATGTGTCCCACACTGGCGGTGACCACATCTGCCATGAACGGACTTGGCATGGGACTGACTACGGCAGTGGTGCTTACTATGAGCAACCTGATCATTTCCCTGCTCAGAAAAGTAATCCCCAGCCGGGTGAGAATCCCTGCGTTTATCGTGATCATCGCATCTTTCGTGACTGCGGTACAGTTACTGTTGCAGGCGTATCTGCCGTCACTGAACGATGCGCTGGGTGTGTACATTCCCCTGATCGTTGTAAACTGTATCATTCTGGGAAGAGCAGAGAGCTGTGCGTATTCCAATCCACCCATTCCTTCCCTGTTCGACGGACTTGGCATGGGACTTGGCTTCTCTCTGGCACTGACCTGTATCGGTGCAGTACGTGAGATTCTGGCAGCCGGATCTATCTTCGGATTCCGGATCATGCCGGATTCCTATGTGACGATCAATATTTTCGGACTGGCGCCCGGTGCGTTCTTCGTACTGGCTGCTCTGACCGCTTTGCAGAACTACATTAAGAACAAGAGAAAGCTGGCGGGCAAGGATTATGAGAAGATCCAGTCCGGCTGCGGACATGACTGTCTGCACTGTGGCGAGAGCGGATGTTCGGAGCGTTTTTACGACAATACCGATACCACGGAAGATGCCGTGAAAGAGGCCGCAAAAGCGGCAGCAAAGCCCCAAACCGCAGATGATCTTGAGACCATTGATTTAGATAAGGAGGACAAATAAATGGATAGTGTAAAAGATATGCTTCTGTTACTGATCAGTTCCTCCATCGTCAGCAATATCGTATTAAGCCAGTTCATGGGACTGTGTCCGTTCTTAGGCGTATCCCGCAAGATCAAGACGGCGGGCGGTATGGGAACGGCGGTTATCTTCGTTATTACACTGGCCAGTGCGGTAGCGGGCGTGATCTACAAATTTATTTTACAGCCGTTACACATTGAGTACCTGGAGACAATAGTATTCATTCTCGTCATTGCGGCACTGGTACAGTTCGTGGAAATGTTCCTGAAGAAGGCAATGCCTTCCCTGTATCAGGCACTGGGCGTATATCTGCCGCTGATCACCACCAACTGTGCAGTACTGGGTGTAGCCATTACCAACGTGCAGAAGGAATACGGTATCCTGACCGGTATCGTGAATGGTTTCGCCACAGCTCTTGGCTTTACCATTGCCATCGTGATCCTGGCAGGACTGCGCGAGAAGATGGAATACAATGAGGTACCGGAATCTTTCAAGGGAATGCCCATGGTACTGCTGACAGCAGGACTGATGGCCATTGCTTTCTGCGGATTCTCCGGTCTGATCTAGGAAGGAGTAACATAGATGAGTATAACAGGAATTCTGATTGCTGCGGCTTGTGTCGGAATCGTCGGCATCTTTGTGGGACTGTTCCTTGGCGTGGCCGGTATTAAATTCAATGTAGAAGTAGATGAGAAGGAAGAGGCAGTACTGGCTGCCCTTCCCGGAAATAACTGCGGTGGCTGCGGCTTCGCCGGATGCTCCGGACTGGCAGCTGCCATTGCAAAGGGAGAAGCTGCGGTGAATACCTGTCCCGTAGGCGGAGAGGAAGTCGGCAAGAAGATCGCAGCCATTATGGGGGTAGAAGCGGAGGCTTCCGAACGTAAGGTAGCCTATGTACATTGCCAGGGTGATTGCGAGCGGACCACCACGGATTACGATTATTACGGTATCAAGGACTGTCGTATGATGAGCTTTGTGCCCGGAGGCGGACCGAAATCCTGCAACAGTGGCTGTCTGGGATTCGGAACCTGCGCACAGGTCTGCCCCTTTGATGCCATTCATGTAGAGAACGGTGTGGCTGTAGTGGATAAAGAAAAATGTAAGGCCTGCGGAAAGTGCGTGGAGGTATGCCCCAAGCATCTGATCAGCTTACGACCTTATTCCAATACGGTACAGGTAGCCTGCAGCTCTACGGACAAGGGCCCTGTGACCATGAAAGCATGCAAGACCGGCTGCGTGGGTTGCGGTATCTGTGTGAAGAACTGCCAGCATGATGCGGTGAAGGTAGAGAATTTCCATGCAATCATTGACCCGGAGAAATGTGTGGGCTGTGGTGCCTGCATGGAGAAATGCCCGAAGAAATGTATCGTAAAAGCATAATAGTAATAGCACAAGAGGAGAAAAGATATGCGTCTTCCGGACGATTATGAAGATCACGGAGGAGGGCTGACACCTACGGTGATCAGTGCCATCGTTGCCGTAACAATTTTCGTGGCGGTGATCCTTACGGTGGTACTGATCATGAACAGACAGCCCAAATCCCACCAACAGAACAATACGGCTGCACAGACGGAGAATATACAACAGTCAGGCAATAATCAGACAGACAAATATCCGGACACGCAGGACCTGATCACCGGAAGCACACTGACTCCTTCGGATCTGGATTTTTGGGACATGTATCCGGAGACCACGGCGACACCGCTGCCGTCTGCGGATCCTTCCCAAAAGGATGACAAAAAGGAAACGGCGGAGGCAGATCCCTCCACGGACGGAAAACATACGCTGGTGACTAACCGGGACGGCAAGGAAGAGTGGGTGTTGATCAGCCCGTATCTTCCGAAGCATGAATACGATTTTACCAAACTGGTGTGTCAGTCTGATCTGATGAAATATTATCAGGACGGCAAACTGACTTCCTATGTCGGTGTGGATATTTCCAAATATCAGGATTATGTGGACTTTTTGAAATTGAAAAAAGCCGGGGTGGATTTTGTGATGCTGCGGGTAGGCGCCAGAGGCTACGGCAGCGGACAGATCGTATTGGATGATTATTTTGCGGATAATATCAAGCGGGCCGCAGATGCCGGATTACAGATCGGGGTGTATTTTACCTCACAGGCCATCACGGAAGAGGAAGCGGTGGAGGAAGCCAACACGGTTCTGGCTAATATCAAAGATTACAAGATCACTTATCCGGTGGCATTTGACATGGGCTTTGTGGACAATGATACGGCGAGAATCGAGACGGTCAGTCGCGCGGACAAGACGAAGATCACCAAGGCTTTCCTGGATACCATAGCGGCGGCCGGATATAAGACCCTGCTTTACGGAGACAAGGAGTGGCTGATCAAGGAGATCGACCTGTCGAAATTATCGGCATATGATGTATGGCTTTCCCAGATGGAAGACGTGCCGGATTATCCGTATCGTTTTACCATGTGGCAGTATGCCAATGATGTTACCATCGACGGCATTGCAGGCTATGCCAACATGAATATCAGCTTTATTGATTATTCGGAGAAATAGGCGGATAATTCAGAATTCCCGGTGCTATGGTGAGAGTGGAATAGATCTCAGCGTAACGGCGGGCGGTAATCCCTTCCACATAGTTGGGGGTAAAATTACTGGTAACACCTTTGCTGCGTAAAATATCGATGGCTTTGTTGTAGGCAATGGCTGCTTCGATATCGGTGGCGTAGCGTCCCACAATATAATTCCCACGGATGTGAATGCGGACAGTATAAATGTACTGTCCGTTTTTTGCTGTCGTTTTCCGGACACCGTGATAGATGTTGTGGATCTGCAGATTTTCTCTGCGGAAGTCTGTGGGATCTCCGTTGACAAAACAATAATCCACACCGGGAACACCGTAGCTTTTGATGCCATAGCGGGAGGTCAGTGTCTGTTGCATTCCGTAGTCAGCCATGAAATAATGATTTCCCCGGCGCATGATCTTATGGGAAGAATAATAGAACAGATCTTCCATGTCGAATTTTAAGACATGGTGGGGGGACAGGTAATAGTAGAAGAGCTGTTGACCAAGATAGATCGGATTGCCAATGTACAATCCGTTATCCCGCAGATTGATGAGACTGACCCATTTTTCGAAGGACAGAGGGGAAGTCTTTTCGTAGGACTGCAATGTCAGGGCAGGATCGGACAACAGGAGAAGCCCCTGCTCGTAGGCATGATGTGCCTGCAGGGCATCGGGGTAACTTCCCAGACTGATATGCTTGCCGTTTTTGGTCAGAGAAGCCCGGTAATAGACAGTCCCGTCTTTTTTTTCAGCTCGGAAGACCCCTTTATATAATTGTTCTTTTTCACTGTTTTGCTCGCTCATACTTCTATAGTAACATTTTTCTCCGGGGAACAACAGATATATTTTTCGGACGAGCTGCATAAAATGAAGTTAGAGCCAAAATGAGAATTGCGGAAAGGAACAAAGGCTGTATGTATAAAAGAGCATTAAGCGGACTACTTGCGATAAATCTGATTTTTTTGATCGGGGTTTTAAGTCTCTGCCGAATGGAGGAGATTCACAAGGAATTGCAGCAGACGGTGGCAGAGGTATATACGGAAGAAAGCCTGCTGGCGGATAAGGAAAGCATTATGATGGGAATTGCCTCCCGGACTTCCTCCGGACAGAGGGTCGTGGATTGCAGTGAATTACAGCGGGAGAGCAAGTACCGGCTGGAACAGGCGGATCTGGAGGCTCTGCTTCGGATCGTGGAAGCGGAAGCCGGGTGCGAAGATGAAGAGGGAAAACTGCTGGTGGCCAATGTGGTCCTGAATCGTCTGGATTCCGAGAAATTTCCGGACAGCATTACAGAGATCGTATTCCAGCGGGAGAATGGTGTGTCACAGTTTTCCCCCGTTGCCGATGGCAGTTATAACAAAGTAAATATCAGTGAAGAGACGGTAGAAGCGGTCGGACGTGCTCTGGCAGGAGAGGATATTTCCCGGGGAGCGTTGTATTTTGCTTCCAGAAAATATGCCGACAGTGAAAGTATGCGCTGGTTCGATGAAAAACTGACACTGTTGTTCCGACATGGGGGACATGAATTTTTTACGGATGAAAAAACGCTTCAATGATTCACCTTGCAACAGTGTTTAAAGTATGCTATACTTTTCGAAAATATAGATGGAGATGCTCGGGAACTATCCCGACGTACATTCCGATACATAGACACGGAGGAGAGGAAATGGAAGTAATTTATCGCAGCACACGCAGCAACAGCGAACCGGTAACCGCATCCCAGGCAATTCTGAAGGGATTATCCGATGACGGAGGACTGTTCGTACCGGATCATATTCCTGCATTGGACAAGAGCCTTGCAGAACTGGCCGGAATGAGTTATCAGCAGGTAGCTTATGAAGTTATGAAATTATTCCTGACAGACTTTACCGAGGAAGAGCTTAAGAATTGTATCAATAACGCTTATGATTCCAAGTTTGATACTGAGAAAATTGCTCCTCTGGTACAGGCGGATGATGCTTATTATCTGGAATTGTTCCATGGTTCCACCATTGCGTTCAAGGATATGGCGCTTTCCATTTTACCTCACCTGATGATCACTTCTGCCCGTAAGAACAATATCAAGAATGAGATCGTGATCCTGACCGCTACTTCCGGTGATACCGGTAAGGCAGCTTTGGCAGGATTTGCAGACGTCAAGGGTACCCGCATTATTGTATTTTACCCGAAGAACGGTGTCAGCCCCATCCAGGAGAAACAGATGGTGACCCAGAAGGGTGCCAATACTTTTGTGGTAGGTATTCACGGTAATTTTGATGATGCCCAGACCGGCGTGAAGAAGATCTTCTCCGACAAGGAACTGGCAAAAGAGATGGATGAGAAGGGCTTCCAGTTCTCCTCTGCCAACTCCATTAACATCGGTCGTCTGGTACCTCAGATCTGTTATTATGTCTATGCTTATGCACAGTTATTAAAGGATGGCAGGATCACAGAGGGCGAGAAGATCAATGTCGTGGTTCCCACCGGCAACTTCGGTAATATTCTGGCTGCATTTTATGCGAAGAATATGGGCCTGCCCATTGACAAGCTGATCTGCGCTTCCAATGACAATAAGGTACTGTATGATTTCTTCCGCACCGGCACCTATGACCGCAACAGAGAATTCGTACTGACCACCTCACCTTCCATGGATATCCTGATCTCCAGCAATCTGGAGCGTCTGATCTACCGTATTGCAGGCAATGACGCGGACAAGAACCGTGAACTGATGAGTGCGTTGTCCGGCAACGGCAAATACGAGATCACCGCAGAGATGAAGGCACAGCTGGCTGACTTCTACGGCAATTTCGCAAGCGAGGCAGAGACTGCTGCGGAGATCCGCCGTCTGTATGAGAAGTGTGGTTATGTGATCGATACTCATACTGCAGTAGCTTCCGCAGTGTACGGCAAGTATGTGGCAGAGACCGGAGATCACAAGACCACCGTGATCGCTTCCACCGCAAGCCCCTTCAAGTTCACCAGAAGTGTTATGGATGCCATTGACACCAAATATGATGCCATGGGAGACTTCGAACTGGTAGATGAGTTGTCAAAGATCGCAAAGGTGAAAGTACCCAATGCCATCGAAGAAATCCGTACCGCACCGGTGCTGCATGACACCCAGTGCGACGTGGACAAGATGAAGGACACTGTGAAGAGTTTTCTGGGAATGTAATTGAAGAGATAGTAAGATACCGTCTGAGGCGCTTTGTTGGTCC
>JBNMJR010000119.1:0-7889 GCA_050873925.1 Acetatifactor sp. | reverse complement strand
CTTGCCACCATACCGGCGGAAGGAAAAAAGAATCCGTCGCATATCTGGTCATGAAGCAGCTCCAGGCGATCTACCGGGAAGCGGGTAAACTGGAAGCTGCCTTTACCTACCTTCTGAATCAGGAAAAATATCTCCGGGTATTTCTGAATGATGGAGATGTTCCGATGGATAATAATGCTTCGGAACATGCCATCCGTGGCTTCTGCATCGAAAAAAAGAACTGAGAAGTCATTGATACCATAAACGGAGCCAAGACATCCGCTGTGATCTACAGTATCGCAGAAACAGCAAGGGCCAACAATTTAAAACCTTACGAATACTTTGAACATTTGTTGACAGTGATCCCGGAGCACATAGAAGACACAGACCGAGGCTTTTTGGAAGATCTGCTCCCCTAGTCACCAGCCCTGCCGGAAAACATTCGAAAATAAAATTTACAGTAGGCCACGAAAGTGGCTTATAGTTGTCAAGGTACTTGCTATGGAGCGTTTACTGTTCAATAGTATATCCAGAAAATTATATTTTTCCTTTTGCTCTTCAAATATCCGACCATTTTTTCAAAAAAATAGCGGTTTTGCATCATTCCTCAAAACCGCCTTGCTTAATACTTATTTAGTTTAACTGGATATCTTTTGCATAGGAATATGAAATTATATCCCCCTTCTTTGTAGAATTATATCCTTTTTCTTTATGCGAATAATTAGAAATCTCACCAGATCCAAAATCTTTGAATTTTACATATATCCTCTCAAGAACAGCTAATTCGTCCTCAGATAAAATTCCATCCGGGACATCACATTCCGGAATCACCTGATGCCTTTCATATCCATTATCATAAACTACTTCAATGTGTACAATATGCTCTGCGCTCATCCTTCCAAAAAGCATATCATAATTCTCCGGAACCGGTCCGTACGGTAAATGTGCGTACCTTAACCCAGAGATTGAAATACCATTTTCTTTGTAGAAAATCATGTCAGAATAATTAAGTAATTTCATTAGTTTTGTCTTTAATAAGCCTTCACTTTTATGCGCGAAAAATAAAATCATAGCGCATACTTTTTCATAGTCAAATGCCTTGAATCCATTTTCCTCACAAGGAATTTTGGAGAAAAATAAATCAAAGAATTTTGTCTCTGCACGATACTCGGTATTCTGTTCAAGTTTTTCAACCGTTTCCAATAACTTTGCTTTCTGTTTTTCATCAAAAGCGATTTCATTTTCTGTCAAGTATGTTCTCATATTCTCCGGATTACGCAAAAACAGCAATAAACTATTATGCGCCTTATCCTGTACAGATCCATTCTCATATCTGCAGATAGTCTTATCACCCCAGTTTAGTAGTTTTGCAAAACTTCTTTGACTGAGACCATACTGCTCTCTTATATTTTTAATTTCATCCGGAAGAAGAAGCTTATGTTTTCTACGGTATTCATTGTATGCATTAACAAGCGTTGCAGAGTCTAATTCCTCGCAAAACAGTTCCTCTCCACATTCAGCACACACTAATATCTGCGCCTCAACGGTAATCTCTTCACCACATACATTAAATATTTCCTGCCGAGATATAATTTTAGTTTCAACTTCTTTTCCACATGCATCACAGTATTCCATCATTGCACTCACCTCCTCATGCCTAACTAAAATCATCCTCATGGAAGCTCAGACATTTGAGGACATCCTCTCCATTTCTCTTTTGAATCTTAAGTTTAACATAGAATTGTTCCCCATCTACATTTTTCTTAAATTCCCATATATCTCCCGGCTGGGTCGGATCAAAATCCTGTTTAGGTCCTTTGTAATAATCTCCGACTACCAGCTCTATAATTTCACTTTTAGCATCAGCGATAGTCAACCCGTGATTTGATAGTGCCTGCATATTTTTCCCTCTAGGAACAAAAACATACTTTCCTGCCGCCATCAGGTTCTTTGCTTTTGCAAGAAATACTGATACATCGGATGAACTAGCTCGATTTGTACCCACTTATTCACCTCCGTATATTATATATTATAATCATATTTTTCTCGTTGTCAACAAAAGTGCGGTCATATGACCGTGCTTTCCGCGATGAAAATTATCTCTTTGTATGGATGCATCAACCGAAAAACACCTCTTCCCCTTCCTTCATCTCCATGAACTTTCCCAACTCCACCACATGCTCATTGAACAGCATCATGACCTGTTTGCCATTGTTCCAAGGGTACCTCCGGTCCGCATGGTAGTGTCCGAACGCCCATCTCTTGTAGTCCAGGTCCCTCTCGATCTCGCCTAGATAATGTTCCATAGTCTTGTCCACCAGTGTCTGGTTGATTCCATCCAGGAACAGATCCGTGGGTTCATAATCGATGGGACAGGTACTCTGTCAGCATTTCCCCTTCGAACCACGGCCAGCCGTGCATTAACCGGTACCACTTGTCGATGCTGTAAGCTCCCGGCAGGGATAACGTCTTGTAACCGCAGAATTCATAAACAGCCGGGATATCCGACAGATATTCCAGCTGTGGATATTCTTTTTTCACATAGATCTCTCCGCCGTATTTCCTGCATATCCCTTCTCCTTCCACCCTGCTTTTAATTATTGTATCACGATTCGTACCCTCGGTGCTTACCGTTGCTTCGGAAAATCTAAATAACAATTATAAAAAGAGCTGTTTCGTCTGTCATTCAACTTCTGGTTAAAATGATTTCCCGCTTTCTCTATAAAAACAGACCGCGCATCCTCAAAAGGATGCGCGGTCTGTTCTATGTATTAATCCCCTTTTACATTTTTGATACTTTATGTATCATTTACTAAATTATATAAAATATCTTCCGAATTGTCAATAAGTACTTTCTTTTTTCGATAAATAATTCATCACAAAATTCCAATTGTCTCACGCCACGTTTCACACAATCTCTCCAGCCCCCACGCCGCATTGGCCGGGCTGGTGGAGGGCAGCACCGTGGCTTCCATGCCTGTCAGGGGCAGCTGGTATTTCCGATAAAGTTCTCCCGCTTTGTTCCCATTGGCATAGATCCGCGTGATCTGTGATTCTGCCAGGATCCTTCGGATATCCGTCGGCTCCACATTGCGGATGCTGCTGTCACTGGAGCCCTTGATATCACAGCTCTGGATCACATCCCAGACAGCAATGTGGTGAGATAACAGCATGTTCTTTTTCTCATCGATAGTCTCCGGCACCGGTTCCTCACACAGATTTGCCAGGACTTTCCAGAATCGGTTCTGCTTATGACCATAATAAAAATGGTTCTCCCGGGATTTCACAGACGGCAACGTCCCAAGGATCAGCACCTTTGAATCCGCATCATAGACCGGTGCAAAGGCGTGTTCAATATGTTCATATTCCGTCATGCAGTTTTCCTTCTTTCGTTGTGGTTGTCCCTGTCTTTCAGCAGATACCGTGCTGCGGGAATTTCCACGATCATAGTCACCGCCACTGCCACCGCTACAGCCACTACAATAATCAGTATCTGGTATTTCCATTGCCACACACAGTCTCCCGTCACATTAGGAGACGTTTCTCCGCTCCAATAGGGAATTCGTTTTTCTTTCAGCCACATGGCGATCAGTTGATGCCACAGATACAGATTATAGGAGAATTTGCAAAAAAGTGATGCCGCCCGGTTCGAATATAACTTCTGATAATATTCCCCCGCACAGGCCGTACTGAAAAGAAACAGTGCAAACAGAAATGACTGTACCAGCCGGGTCTGCAGCTGCACGACATAGATATTCACGTCCCCATCGTATTTGTGAATCAGCTCATTGATCAGAAAAATACATAAAACGGAGATCACCGTCCCGGCCAGGCGCGAATATTTATTTTCTGTCACATATTTCTTCCACATAACATACAGGATACAACATAGCATACCGTTAGCGTAGATTCCCATGAATGTCAGTATATTATTTGCGTAGTTTCTCTCCTTTCCCTCAAAAAAGCTCAGGATCACTGTGGTACTCGTAACAGAGATCATAAGCATCACACTATAAGTGGCAAAGGCCCATTTTCGGAACAGCCTTGCGATCCAGGGCAGCAACAGATAGTAAATTACTTCCATCTGTACTGTCCAAAGCACACCATTAAAAGAGGTGGATATATAGGTATCCGACCAGTTTGGCGCAATGCAAAATACATGTGTCGCGATATCCTTACACAGAGCTCCCGCATCCTGATATTTATGCTCCGGCAAAATATAGAAGAATAAATTGATTACCAGCATAAAATAGTAAGAAGGCAGTATTCTCGCCGCCCTCTTTCTGTAAAACGTCTTTGTATCCGGCCAATCCTCTCCCAGAACAATAGATCTGGCATAGGGATAAAAATTACAGAATGCACTGAGCAGAATCATCATATCCACAAAAATGAATCCGTATCTGACCCATCCTGCAAGATTGATCTCCGTAATACCGATAAATTTTGTATATTTCACGGGAATCTGAAGATACGGTGTCAGCCACGTCTGCTGCCAGAAATGAAACCACACTACCATTCCGATGGCTATGGCACGGATTCCGTCCAACACACCGATTCTGTTTTCTATCCCTCTCTTTTCCTCCATACCTTGTTCCTGCCGTTCGTATTTGTCTATTATTTTCTATCTGTCGTGTTCCATTCTCCATTTAATGCATCTGGTGAGGTAGTCCACGTAATCTGCATTCTTACACATTTCCTTGCCGGGAGTATCGGAAATCTTCGCCACATCCATACCGTTGCATGCCGTGGTCTTCATCACAATATTAAGTGGCTCTTCACAGGTATCATTGGCTATATATGTTCCGATACCGAAAGCCACCGTCACCCGATCCCGGAATGCCTTACGCAATTCATCCGCCCGTGCAAAGTCCAGGCTGTCACTGAACAACAGAGTCTTACGCTTCGGATCGATTCCCAGGGAATCATAATGGGCGATCATCTTCTCGCCCCAGGCAAAAGGGTCTCCACTGTCATGCCGCACGCCGGAAAACAGGGTGGAATAGGTCAGCTGGAAATCTTTCAGGAAACAATCCGTGGTGATCGTATCCGTCAGGGCAATTCCGTTCAGGACACCGTATTCCTTGACCCAGGCATCCAGAGCATACCAGTTGGAATATGCCGGATTGTGCTTGTGATTTCCCTGGCCGGTACACATGATCCATTCGTGGGCCATGGTTCCCACCGGTGTCACATTCCATTTCTTTGCCAGATAAACATTGGACGTACCAATGCATGCGGAATCCTTATAGTCCTTATTGTGAGCCACCAGCTCCTGTACCGCCAGTTCCTGTGCCTCTGCGGACAGACGGCGCCGCAGACCGAATTCACTGAAATTTCCGAGGCAATAAGTTCCATCCACAAGCTTTTGCACCTTATCCGCCAACCGTTCCCGGAAGGAAGCATACAGCTTATCATAGTCATAGTTCATGCGGAAAAATACTTCATTCACGATAGCCAGCGTTGGAATCTCATACATGGATGTGTTCAGCCAGGATCCCTTTGTCTCAATCGTAAGACCACAGGCCGCATCCGTGTCAATCTCAAAATCCTCGTATCTGGGCTGCCACAGCCGCAGGAAATCTACATAAGAGCCCTTGATCCATTTTACATTTTCCAGATAGGCCAGTTCCTCTTCCGTAAAACGTAAGTTACAATAAGCCCGGATCTGCGCCTTGATTTCTTCCACCATCTCCGGTGTAAAAAATACATCTGTATTCCTGCATTTAAACGTCCAGGTAGTCTTGTAGGCGCTGAACTGATGGTAAATGCACTGTCCCATGGAGAACTTATACATATCGTTCTCCAATAAGCTGTTGATGATCTGTGGTAATTGCATGATTTTATCCTCTTTCTCTCTTAGATTCACAACTGCGCAGAGCTATGATACATTCTCTATATGATATCCACCTGGATCGGTCCCATGGCTGCAATGGCCGTCTGATGCGTCTGCGGTGTCACACAGGCACAGGCTTTCTCGATAACACACACTCTTGCTTCCGGTACGAAAGCCTTTGCCATAACCACATTACTCAGCACACAGATTCCGGTGCAGAATCCTGTGAAATCCACTTCCATGGGATATTCTCCCTCCACGCCATCTCCTGCTGCCGTCACCTCTTCCCAGATTGTCTTCAGCACGTTGCCGAAATCCAAGCTGCCAAAAGTAGGCTTTTTCACCGTAAGAACCTGCTCCGACGCATAATGTTCCTGTACCGCCTTTACAATATCCGGATGAATCTCATACCCTTCCGTGCCTTCCTGCCCATGCAAAATGGGCAGACGCTTTCCCTCCTGGGTGTTCAGATAATCCACCGTATGGGTATCTTTGGTAAAGATTACTTTGTAATATTCCCCGCTTTCTACCGCAGCAACGATATTTTTAACCGCCGCCTCGCACTCCTTGTTCCCTAACGCTCCGGTGATGAACTCCTGCTGTGCATCTGTGATCACCAATACTTTCTTTGTCATGTTCCCTCTCCTCTTTTTGCCTATAATCATCAAAAGCAGGCAATCGTACTCTGCACGACCGCCTGCTTACCTACTCCTATAAAAATAATTTTCTGACCTTCTCTGCGTCAAATACGACTTCCTTTAATCCATCCACTTCGATCTGATACAGGGCATTGGCTGCCAGATGCTCCGCCGCCTGTTCCAGATCACGGATACCGCTGGTCTGGGAATAGATCTTTACGATCTCTTCCAGCCCCTCTTCGGTGATGGTGCATTCATTTGCCTGCAATCCGATGCGTTTCAGCACCTTCGGCAATGCGAATCTGGAGAAGATGATCTTCTTCTCCTCCGGTGTGTAATCCGGAATATCGATCACCGCAAAACGGGACATTAACGGAGCGCTGATCTGTGCCTTGTCATTGGCGGTGGCGATGGGGTAGACACCAAAGGTGGGAACGGTACATTCCATATAGTTGTCCGTGAATCCCAGATTATCAAGCAGTGTCAGAAGCACATCCGCCGGATTGCCGTTGCCCTTGCCGCTGGCCGCCTTGTCCAGCTCATTGATGATGAATACCAGATTGGACTCTCCCGCCATAGAGAAGGCTTCCATGATGATACCGGGCTTGGCGTTGGCATAAATTCTGGAGCTTCCGGTCAACTGCTCGGGATCGTTAATGGAACTCATATCCAGCGTTGTCCAGGGCAATTTCAGGATTCTTGCCACCGCATAAGCGATCTGGGATTTACCGGTTCCCGCCGGGCCCACCAGCAAAAGTCCGTAAGCCGGTAAAGTATGGGTACGGTTGATCTGAATGATGGTCTCCATGATCCGCTGTTTGACTCTCTCCATGCCGTACAGTTCCTCGTCCAGGATCCGTCTGGCTTCCACCGGGTCAATGGCTTCGAAATAATTGCCCTTCCACTGAATGTTCATCATGATGGACAGTGCTCTCTGAGCATGCCTTCTCTCTTCGGGAGACACCTCATGGGATCTGGCCACCGCCAGGTTTCTTCTGGCCCACAGGCGGATATTTTCCGGCATGGTCCTTCCGGCGCAGGTCATGAAATCAGAGATACTCTGGAGACTGGTGAGCTTCATATCATCGCCGTCTTCCTCTTCGTCATCCCCCTGTTCCTCTTCTGCGGGTGCACTGCTGGCAAACAGCCGCTCCATCATGAACTGTAAAAATCCGTCTTCCGCCGACAGTTTGGTGCCGCCGCCGAATGCGGTCTCACGGATCTTGTATACCGCATAGCCGTCTTCCCGGTTTTCCCCGGAGAGACGTACATTGATATGATTCTCTCCCAGCCATCTGACAAGGCTTACAAATCTGGCATCGATCTGTAAAATATCGGCATAGGCACTGCTGCCCTCTTCCTTAAACTCGAAATTGGTACGTTTGCTCTGATTGCCGAAAACACCGGTAGCATGATGCTTCCACTGTTCGCTGCTGTTG
>JBNMJR010000118.1:0-7893 GCA_050873925.1 Acetatifactor sp. | reverse complement strand
GGGTGATGTCATGGATCAGGTAGTGGAAGTTAAGGGAACAAAGCTTCTGGCTGCCAATGTGGACGGCGTGGATATGAACGGCTTAAGAGATCTGGGTGATCAGCTGAAGGGAAAGCTGGGAGAGGGCGTTGTAGTACTCCTTTCCGCACAGGACGGCAAAGTCAACATGATCGCCATGGCAACAGACGGTGCTGTAAAGGCCGGTGCCCATGCAGGCAATCTGATCAAGGGAATCGCTGCACTGGTAGGCGGTGGCGGCGGTGGACGTCCGAACATGGCGCAGGCCGGTGGTAAGAATCCCGCAGGTATTCCCGCAGCGATCGCTGAAGCATCCAAGGTTCTGGAGGGTCAGCTCGCATAATGGAACGAGAAAATTTAAAATCCCGCTTAGGTTTTATACTGTTGTCCGCCGGTTGTGCCATTGGCATCGGTAATGTATGGAAATTTCCATACATGGCCGGCCAGGGCGGCGGTGGCGCATTTGTATTGTTTTATCTGATCTTCCTGGTGATCCTCGGTTTGCCTATCATGACCATGGAATTCGCCGTTGGAAGAGCCAGCAAGAAGAGTCCCGTCAAGGCTTACCAGGCATTGGAGAAGCCGGGACAGAAGTGGCATATTCACGGTTATTTCACACTGGCAGGCTGTTATCTGCTGATGATGTTCTATACCACCGTAGCAGGCTGGATGTTACATTATTTCTATATGACAGCCACCGGTAAGCTTTCCGGTCTTTCCGCAGATGCGGTGGCGGACCGGTTTACCCAGATGCTGGCTGATCCCAAAGTCATGATGTTCTGGATGGTACTGGTGGTGATCATCGGTATCGGTGTCTGCGCCGGCGGTCTGCAGAACGGTCTGGAGCGTGTGACGAAGGTCATGATGATCGCGCTGTTAGCCATTATGGTGGTACTTGCCATCAACAGCTTCTTCATGGCAGGTGCAAAGGAAGGCTTAAAATTCTACCTTGTTCCGGATTTCGGACGAATGCAGGAGGTTGGCGTGGTATCCACTCTGGTAGGTGCCATGAACCAGGCATTCTTTACCTTAAGTCTCGGTATCGGCGCCATGGCAATTTTCGGCAGCTATATCGGCAAGGATCATTCCCTGATGGGAGAGTCCGTCAGAGTTGTGGTACTGGACACTTTCGTGGCAATTACAGCAGGACTGATCATTTTCCCCGCCTGCTTTACCTATGGCGTGGATCAGACTTCCGGTCCCAGCCTGATCTTCATTACATTGCCGAATATTTTCGCCAATATGCCTTACGGCCGCCTGTGGGGAAGCCTGTTCTTCCTGTTCATGGCATTCGCAGCATTGTCTACGGTGCTGGCGGTATTTGAGAATATCATCTGCTGTGGTATGGAACTGACCGGTGCCAGCCGTAAGAAATCTTCCCTGGTAAATCTGTTCCTGATCATCCTGTTGTCCGTACCCTGTGTACTGGGCTACAATGTATGGAGCTGGGACGGCTTCTCCGTCTTCGGCGGAGCAGTGCTGGATTTCGAAGACTTTCTGGTAAGCAATCTGTTCCTGCCTTTAGGATCCCTGGTATATCTGTTGTTCTGTGTGACCAGATACGGCTGGGGATGGGAGAACTACAAGAAAGAAGTCAATACCGGAGAGGGCCTGAAGGTACACGACTGGATGCGCGGCTATCTGACCTACGGACTGCCCCTGATCGTGATCTTTATCTTCCTGTTCGGTATCTACGATAAGTTTTTTAAGTAGATCAGGTCTGCGGTTCTTATTTTATGTGAGCTATGGAGATTATTAAAAAAATTATAAAAAAGTAGTTGACGAATGCATTTTTTATGCTATAATATCAAATGTGTGTAGAACAACTGCGCATTAGAATAACCCAGTCAGTCATGTTACTTGAAGGGACTGAAGGGAGGTCGGGTGTAAGATGTCAAACGTAATCGTAAAAGAGAACGAGACTTTAGATAGCGCTTTACGTCGTTTCAAGAGAAGCTGCGCTAAGGCTGGTATCCAGCAGGAGATTCGTAAGAGAGAGCATTACGAGAAGCCTAGCGTAAAACGTAAGAAGAAGTCTGAAGCAGCAAGAAAACGTAAATATAACTAATGCAAAACAACAGTCCCCGGCGTAATCACCGGGGACTTTGTACTTATGAGGTTATGAGGGAAACAAAATGTGGAATTATGAAATACTGGGAACAGATGTATACCATTTGTTAGCAGCGTTTGTATTGTACAGTATTCTCGGTTGGGCATTGGAATCTACCTATATGTCTTTTTGCAATCGCAAGCTGACCAACCGTGGCTTCGGCAAGGGCCCTTTTTGCCCGATCTACGGTTTTGGCGGAGTGTTGGGTTATCTGATTTTAAGCCCCTTACGCGGGAAACTGGTAAAGCTGTATTTTCTGGGAGCTATTCTGGCCACTACTTTTGAGTATCTGGTGGGAATCGGCATGATCCGTTTCCTCGGAGAGCTCTGGTGGGATTATAACAACAAGCCCTTCAATTACCGTGGAATCATCTGTCTGGAAAGCACTATAGCCTGGGGTTTTTATGCAATAGGTATCGTACAGTTCGTTCACGATGCCATGTATCACATTATTGACAGAGTACAGATCCAGGTGGGTACCCGTATGATCCAGGTGATCCTGGCAATCGTAGCTGTGGATTATGCAATCCAGCTGATGAAGGTATTTCACATCGACGTGCGCAGCAAGGGTGAGGCTCTGAAGGAGCGCTGTCAGGCACTGATCGCCAGACTGTAGAGCTCAGGACGGTTGGATTACAGGTATATACAAGGCCATACGACCATATCTTTTAGAAGAAAGGATAAGGGAGTGTGGCTTTTTTATGCAAAAAAACAGGAAAAAGATCTTTACATGGATCTTACTTTTTACGGTCAGCATACAGGTATTCTGGTGGGACGGGATCAGCGTATCTGCGGAACCGGCGGCAATTGAAGCTCCCAGTGCCGTGCTTCTGGAGAGCTCTACCGGGAAAGTGATCTTTGAACAGAATGCCAGAGAGCGCAGAAGCCCCGCCAGTATTACCAAGATCATGACATTGTTATTGACTTTCGAGGCATTGGATCAGGGAAAGATAAAACTGGAGGATCCTGTGACCGTAAGTGCTTATGCCAGTTCCATGGGAGGCTCCCAGGTATTCCTGGCGGAGAACGAGGTACAGACCTTAGAGACCATGATCAAATGTATCGCTGTGGCTTCCGGCAATGATGCCAGTGTGGCGGTGGCGGAATACATAGCGGGGAGTGAAGAGGCTTTCGTGGAACAGATGAATCAAAAGGCGGCGGAGCTGGGAATGGTGGATACCCATTTCGAGGATTGTTGCGGACTGACGGATTCTGACGGTCACTACACGACAGCCATGGATGTGGCCATTATGTCCAGAGAGCTTACGGTAAAGCATCCGAAAGTATTTGAATATACCGGTATCTGGATGGAAGATATCACCCATGAGACCAGACAGGGCAGCTCCACCTTTACTTTGAACAGTACCAATAAGCTGTTAAAACAGTACCAGTGGGCCACAGGATTGAAAACCGGATCTACTTCCAAGGCCAGATTCTGCCTGTCCGCCACTGCCACGAAGGACGGTATTGACCTGATCGCCGTGGTCATGGGAGCACCGGATTACAAGGCCCGTTTTAAGGATGCCCAGACATTGTTGAGCTACGGCTTCAATGTCAGTGACCTGTATCTGGATGAAAATACGGATGCACTGGAAGACCTGCGGATAGAAGGCGGTGTGGAAGATACCGTACCGGTCAGATACCGGGGCGAATTCCGGTATCTGGATACAGAAGGCAATTCTTTGGACGGAGTAGAGAAAAGCATAGAACTGCCGGAGAAGGCGCAGGCACCGGTTGCAAAGGGAGCAGAAGCCGGCAGAGCGGTCTATCTGCTTAATGGAGTGGAGATTGGAAGCGTTCCGATCCTGTATGAAAATGATGTGGCGAAAGCGGTATACAAGGACTACCTCTTCAAAATAATGGAATTTTATCTTTTGTAAGACCGAAAAATATGTTATACTATAGAACATATTGGCAATTAACTGGAAACAGACCATGGGGGCAAAGAATTTGGATGTGGTGATTACTGTGATCGCAGCGATCCTGGTGGTTCTTGTATGGATAATGCTGTACGACAGCAACCGTTTTGTGGTACGGCATTATTCCCTGCGGGATCAGAGAATCAAAAAGCCTGTTAAGGCAGTGGTTCTGGCGGATCTGCACAATAAGAGATACGGAAAAGAGAACGAGCGCCTGCTGCAGGCCATTGATGAGATAAGACCGGATATGATCCTGATCGCCGGAGATATTCTGACGGCAAAACCGAAAGCAAGTCTGGAGATCGCGGTGGACCTGCTTACAAAGCTTGCCGGAAAATATCCGGTCTACTACGGCAACGGCAATCATGAACACCGTTTGAAACTGTACCCGGAGAATTACGGAGATATGGCAAAGCGGTACGAGGAGGCCCTGCAGAAGATCGGGATCCGGAGGCTGGTGAATGAACATACCGTTCTGGAGGAATCCGGGATCTGTATCTACGGATCGGAGATCGACAAGCTGTATTACAAACGTTTCGGGATCCAGCCCATGGATCCGGAGTATCTGAAAAGTCTGTTGGGACAACCTTCCGAGGACAAGTATACGATCCTGATCGCCCACAATCCGGATTATTTTCCGAAATATGCGGACTGGGGAGCGGATCTGGTGCTGGCCGGGCATGTCCACGGCGGCATGGTGAGAGTTCCTTTCTGGGGAAAAGGTGTGGTGTCTCCCAATGTGAGACTTTTTCCGCAATATGACGGTGGGGAATTCACGCTGGGAAAAACCAGAATGCTGCTCAGCAGAGGTTTGGGGATGCACACGATTCCCATCCGGCTGTTCAATCCGGGAGAGATCCTGGAAGTGGATCTGCTGCCGGAAGAAGAGGCCGGCGGGAGCAATGAGGGGAAATAGGAGTTTTGTTACATGGCAATATCTGTAAAACTGGAAGCATTTGAAGGTCCTCTGGATCTGCTGCTTCATTTGATCGAGAAAAACAAAATAGACATCTATGATATTCCTATCGTGGAGATCACGGCCCAGTATCTGGATTACATCAAACAGATGCAGCGGGAAGATATGAACGTCATGAGTGAATTCCTGGTGATGGCGGCAACACTGATCGATATCAAGTGCAAGATGCTGTTGCCCAAGGAAGTGAACGAGGACGGCGAGGAAGAGGATCCCAGAGCGGAACTGGTACAGAAGCTGCTGGAATACAAGATGTACAAATATATGTCCTTCGAACTCAGGGACCGTCAGGTGGATGCCGCAAGGAACATGTACAGAGAGCAGAGACTTCCGAAGGAAGTGGAAGCCTACAGACAGCCCATCGATTACGAAGAGCTGATCGGTGATATGAACCTGAACAAGCTTCATGAGATCTTCAAATCCATTGTGAAGAAACAGGAGGACAAGATCGACCCCGTCCGCAGCCAGTACGGCAATATCGAAAAGGACGAGGTGGATATGGATATCAAGATGCTGTATGTGGAGGCTTATGCCAGAGAACATAAGACTTTCAGTTTCCGGAAGCTTCTGGAAAAGCAGAACAGCAAAATGGAGGTCATCGTTACCTTCCTGATCATTCTGGAACTGATGAAGACCGGCAAGATCAACATCAGCCAGGAAAATATATTTGATGACATTATGATTACATCTAACGTTTAAGATACAGTGAGGTCGGAACATGGAACGCAGTAAAGCAGAAGCAGTAATAGAAGCCATCCTTTTTACCATGGGGGATTCCGTGGAGATCAGCAGACTTGCGGAAGTGATCGAAGAGGATGTGAAGACCACAAAATCCATTTTAAAAGATATGGCGGCGCGGTATGAGGAAGAGAACCGGGGCATCGGACTGACACAGTTCGATAATTCGGTACAGCTGTGTACCAAGTCGGATATGTATGAATATCTGATCAAGATCGCAAAGACACCACGGAAAATGACATTGACGGATACGGTTCTGGAGACCCTGTCCATCATTGCCTACAAGCAGCCGGTAACAAGACTGGAGATCGAAAGAGTCAGAGGCGTCAGCTGTGATCATGCCATCAATAAACTGCTGGAATACGATCTGATCACAGAGCTGGGGCGCCTGGATGCTCCCGGAAGACCTTTGCTGTTCGGTACAACGGAACAGTTTCTTCGTTGCTTTGGCGTGAAGAGTCTGGAAGAACTGCCGGAACTGAATCCGGTGCAGGTGGAGGAATTCAAACAGCAGGCGGAGCAGGAAGTACAGCTCACATTAAACATATAATAGAATAGGACAAAGAATCAGCCTCATAATAATCATAGTAATAAGGGACTCTTTTGGGAGTGATGATTATGCGAGGCTTTTTTTGTGCCCTTTTTGCCGGCATCCTGTGTCTGGAAAGTATAGCCGGATTTTGTCTGCAGGGGGATGTCGGCGGGACACCCCGGGAACAGGGTATGGTCCTTTTCGACGAAACAACGGAAAAGGAAGCCGGGCAGCCGCAGGAGGAATTACAACTGTATGCGCAGGCGGCGGTGCTTCTGGATGCCGACTCCGGACGTGTACTATATGGGAAAAATGAAGAGACTCCCATGGCCATGGCCAGCACCACCAAGATCATGACCTGCATTCTGGTGCTGGAAAATGCCAAGGTGGAGGAAGAGGTCAGTGTTTCCGCCTATGCATCCACTATGCCCAAGGTAAAGCTCTATGTGAAGAAAGGGGAGCATTATACGGTAAGAGAACTGTTGTTTTCCCTGATGCTGGAAAGTCATAATGATGCTGCAGCGGCACTGGCGGAATACATCGGTGGGAAGCTTCTGGGGGAGACGAAGGAGATTTCGGAGCACACCATGGAAGAGAGTAAGGAGGCATTACATAGATTTGCACAGGCAATGAATGAAAAAGCGGCGGAGATCGGCTGTGAGGACACCTGGTTCATCACACCAAACGGGCTGGATGCCACAGAGACATTGACATTGCCTGACGGGAGCATTCTGGAAAAAGAGCACCATACTACAGCAAAGGATCTGGCCCGGATTTTGCGGTACTGTATCCGGGAGTCTTCCCAGAGAGATCTGTTCCGGGAGATTACCCGGACGCAGGAATATCGTTTTACGGAAAACAACCGTTCCTTTCAGTGCCGCAATCACAATGCCTTTTTGCAGATGATGGACGGAGCTTTTACCGGCAAGACCGGATTTACGAACAAGGCCGGGTATTGCTATGTGGGAGCACTGGAGAGGAACGGGAAATGTATGATCGTGGCACTTCTGGCCTGCGGGTGGCCGAATCATAAGACCTATAAATGGAGCGACAGCAGGGAACTGTTCGGCTATGGATTGGACAATTTTACTTACCGGAAGTTTGGAGAGGAAGGTTTCTCCGGGAGGGAACAAATGCTCATGCCGATCCCGGTGACGGAGGCGCAGAATGAGGAGCTGACAGGGGAAATAATGTTACCTGTGGAACCGGATCCGAAAGCGGAAGGAGCGGAAGGCCTGCTTATGCGTGCAGACGAGAAAGTGGAAATCCTTTACCGGAAAGAGAAGGAACTGAAGGCACCGGTGAAAGAAGGAGCAACAGTGGGGGAAATCTGTTATCTGGTGGATGGGGAGATCTGGCGCAGGGAGCGGCTGTATGCCGCTTGTACAGTGGAGGCTGTGGATCTTCCCTGGTGCTGCAGACAGATCCTGAAACGTTTTCTGGTAGTATTCCCGTAGAGATCACGGAAAAAAGGAATGGAAAAAATGACGGGGAAATTGTTCAAAATGAGGTACAATATATAAAAAATGTAAAAATCTGCAATTCGTTCTTTGCGAGTTGCAGATTTTATGTTATACTACAAACTGTTAATCATGGGGGCATT
>JBNMJR010000117.1:0-7929 GCA_050873925.1 Acetatifactor sp. | reverse complement strand
GGCTCAGATCCTGGGTCTCGCAGATCTGCTCGCTCAGGGAATCCATGGTAGGCTGCAGGAGCGGATACATGGTGGTCAGGTTCTCATCGGCATTCGCCAGACTTAAGGAAGTGATGGCGTGGTCATTTACGATGACTTCCACATTCACGGTCTCGCTGCCCAGGATCAGCTCTGTAGTATAGATCCCCGGGATATATGTATTGGCGGTATCGGCAACAGCTCCCGCAGAGACATCTTCCGCCTGAGCGGATTGCGATGATCGACCGAAATCTGCCACATTGTCCGGCATAGCGGTCTCGGCAGTGCTGTCAGGGGAATCCGGTGTCCCGGAGGAGACATCCGCATCTTTTCCGGGCAACAACAGCATTAACAGTAATATCAGGAACAACACTCCCAGCGCGGCGAAGATTCCGGTATAGAGCAGTTCTTTTCTGCGAAGTACGACGATCTTTGTATTGGCACTCATTCTTAAGTCTCCTTGGAATGATGGGATGATCTTTATAAATAGTATGCGTAAGCTTCTGCCCATAGTACAGTAAATATGGAGAACTTCGCATTGACAAGACAAAACAGGCATTGCTATAGTTAATTATGAGTATTTTTTCACGGATGCGTCCGCCCCGTGGAAAAGGAGCAGACAGGCGGCGCAGAAACGAGGGTAACGATGAACAATTATACCAAGGAAGATATCATCCGTCTTGTGGAAGAAGAGGATGTGGAATTTATCCGTCTGCAGTTCACGGATCTGTTCGGCAATCTGAAAAATATTGCGGTGACAGCCAGTCAGCTGGACCGTGTATTAAGCAATAAATGTATGTTTGACGGTTCGGCCATCGACGGTTTTGCACGAATCGAGGAATCCGACATGTATCTGTATCCGGATCTGTCGACATTGGAGATCTTCCCCTGGAGACCCCAGCAGGGCAAAGTAGCCCGTATGATCTGCGATGTATACCGTCCCAATGGGCAGCCTTTCGAGGGAGATCCCCGTTATGTGTTGAAGCGTGCGGTACAGCAGGCGGAGGACATGGGCTATACCTTTGAGGTCGGTCCCGAGTGCGAATTTTTCCTGTTCAACACGGATGAAAATACCATGCCTACCACCAACACCCATGAGCAGGCCGGCTATTTTGACATCGGCCCTTTGGACTTTGGAGAAAATGCCCGTCGTGACATTGTCATGAATCTGGAGGACATGGGATTTGTCATTGAGGCATCCCACCATGAGATGGCTCCGGCACAGCATGAGATTGACTTCAAATACGATGAGGCATTACATACCGCGGACAACATCATGACCTTCAAGATGGCGGTGCGTACCATTGCGAGACGTCACGGTCTGCACGCTACCTTTATGCCAAAGCCGAAATTCGGCGTCAACGGTTCCGGTATGCACATCAATGTGTCCTTACAGAAGGACGGAAAAAACATTTTCCAGGATGCTTCCGACCCTAACGGCCTGAGCAAAGAAGCCTATTATTTCATCGGCGGTATTATGAAGCACATCAAAGGAATGGCAGCCATCACGAATCCGCTGGTCAATTCCTATAAGCGTCTGGTACCCGGTTTCGAGGCACCGGTCTATATTGCATGGAGTACAACGAACCGTAGTCCTCTGATCCGTATTCCGGCTACCGCAGACGGAGAGGGTACCCGTATCGAACTGCGCAGCCCTGATTCTGCAGCCAACCCGTATCTGACACTGGCAGTCTGCCTGAGTGCAGGATTGGAAGGTATCCGGGAGAAGATCGATCCCCCTGAGAGCATCAACGCGAACATCTTCGCGCTGACCGCGGAGGAGCGGAAGGAATTACACATCGATCAGCTGCCCGGCACGCTTCTGGAGGCAGTGGAGGAACTGGAGAAGGATACGTTCATTCAGGACGTATTGGGAGAGCATATTGCCGGAAAATACATCGATGCCAAGCGGAAAGAGTGGCATGAGTATCGTTCCCAGGTATCCGAGTGGGAAATTCAGGAGTATCTGTATAAGTATTAAAATATTCCTTTCTTTTGTAGGATGATAAAAAAAGACAGAAGAAAGGAGGTGGGCCGATGACGAACATTATTGTCGTACTGCCGAAGCTGGAGGAAGCCAAGGGCGTTAAGAATATTCTGGTGCGCAGTGGCTTTCAGGTCACGGGTATCTGTACCACGGGGACCCAGGCCATCAGTCAGGCGGACGGTCTGAACGACGGAATCGTGATCTGCAGCTACAAGCTGGCGGACATGATATACACAGAACTACATGAAGACCTGCCGGAAGGTTTCGAGATGCTGCTGATGGCATCCCAGAATCTGATCAGCGAATGCTATGGCAATGGCATCGTATGTCTCTCCATGCCGTTAAAGGTACAGGACCTGATCAATACCGTGAACCTGATGGTGGAAGGCGTGGAACGCCGCAGAAGAAAACGCCGTATGCAGCCGAAAGTGCGGAATGCAGCGGATGAAAAAGCAATCAAGGATGCCAAGGAATTACTGATGGCAAGAAATCATATGACGGAAGAAGAAGCCCACCGCTATCTTCAGAAGACCAGTATGGACAGTGGTACCAATCTGGTGGAAACGGCACAGATGGTGCTGTCTATGATGACGGAGTAGGCATGGCGGCCCGGAAGGAATACCGTGATCCGGGAGCTACAGGCAATGTGAGTGAAAGAGAACAGCAGGAGGAACAGCAATCCATGAAATTTACAAAAATGCAAGGCTGTGGCAATGATTATGTATATGTCAACGGCTTTACGGAGAAGCTTTCAGCGGAAGAAAAGCCGGAGATCGTAAGGAAATTAAGTGACAGACATTTCGGGATCGGCGGTGACGGTGTGATCTTCATCAATCCGGCCAAAGAAGCGGATTTTGAGATGGAAATGTACAATGCGGACGGCAGCCGTTCGGAGATGTGCGGCAACGGTATCCGCTGTGTAGCAAAATATGTCTACGACAAAGGGCTGACGGACAAGGAAGACATTACCATCGTCAGCGCCGGTAAAATAAAATATCTGAAACTCACCGTGGAGGGTAAGACCGCCGCGGACAGAGGACAGGTGACTCTGGTACAGGTAAATATGGGCAATCCGATCCTCGCTCCGGCGGAGGTGCCGGTAACGGCGGAAGCCACGCAGGAGACGGAAAACGGTCCGGCGGTAGTGGATGCGCCGATTACGGTAGACGGCACGGAATATCACATGACATGTGTTTCCATGGGCAATCCCCATGCCATCGTATTTATGGAAGGGGTAAAGGATCTTGACATTGAGAAAATAGGTCCGAAGTTCGAGCACCATACCTGTTTCCCCAATCGGACCAACACCGAATTCGTAGAGATCCTGGACCGGAAAAATGTGTTTATGCGCGTCTGGGAGAGAGGCACCGGAGAGACCCTTGCCTGCGGTACCGGATGTTGCGCCACGGCGGTAGCCTGCGTGCTAAATGGTTTGACGGACGAGGAAATAACTGTTAAACTATTAGGCGGTGAACTGCACATCAAATGGGATCGCCGGGAGAATCTGGTCTACATGACCGGCCCTGCGAAGATCGTATTTGAAGGTGAAGTGGACCCGTACTCCCTTTGATCTTCGACTTAATAAACGACAGCAAGGTGACAGCAATACTGCACCAGGGATAATAGAGAGGAGAACGAACTATGTTTAAAGTAAACGACAACTATTTAAAACTTCCCGGAAGCTATTTATTTTCCACCATCGGCAAAAAGGTAAATGCGTATTCCGCGGCACACCCGGACAAGAAGATCATCCGTCTGGGCATCGGTGACGTGACACAGCCTTTGGCACCGGCCATCATTGATGCGCTGCACGGTGCGGTGGATGAGATGGGAAAAGCGGAGACTTTTCATGGTTACGCTCCCGACCTTGGCTACGAGTTCCTGCGCAATGCCATTGCAGAGAATGATTATAAGGCAAGAGGCTGTGACATTGCGCCGGACGAGATCTTTGTATCGGACGGAGCAAAATGTGACTGCGGCAATATTCAGGAGATCTTCAGCCTGGACAATAAGATCGCTGTATGTGATCCTGTTTACCCCGTATACGTGGACTCTAATGTCATGGCGGGCAGAACCGGCACTTACGATCCCAAGTCCGAGACCTGGAGTGATGTGATTTACATGCCCTGTCTGGCAGAGAACGGTTTTGCACCGGAGCTGCCGAAGGAGACCCCGGATCTGATCTATTTATGTTTCCCCAACAATCCTACCGGTGCCACCATTACCAAGGCACAGCTGCAGGAGTGGGTGGACTATGCCAATAAGGTAGGAGCTGTGATTCTCTATGATGCAGCTTACGAAGCATATATTTCCGAGCCGGATGTGCCTCACAGTATCTATGAATGTGAAGGAGCCAGAACCTGTGCCATCGAGTTCCGTTCCTTCTCCAAGAACGCCGGCTTTACCGGAGTGCGTCTGGGCTTTACCGTGATCCCCAAGGACTTAAAGAGCGGGGATGTGAGTCTCCATGCACTGTGGGCAAGAAGACACGGCACCAAATACAACGGAGCACCCTATATCGTACAGCGTGCCGGTGAGGCAGTATACTCTGCGGCAGGTAAGGCACAGCTGAAGGAGCAGGTTGCTTATTACATGAACAACGCACAGTATATCCTGAAGGGCTTGCAGGAAGCAGGCTTCACGGTATCCGGCGGTGTGAACGCTCCCTATATCTGGCTGAAAGCGCCGAACGGCATGACCAGCTGGGAGTTCTTCGATTATCTGCTGGAGAATGTCAACGTGGTAGGTACGCCCGGATCCGGATTCGGACCCAGCGGAGAGCATTATTTCCGTCTGACGGCTTTCGGAAGCTACGAGAACACCGTGGAGGCAGTGGATCGTCTGAAAAAGATCCAACTGTAATACCGGGCAGGATAACGGGAAATATGGATCCCACAAGGGATATCTATATCTATAGGGAAAGTATGTGCGGCTGCTTAGAAATAGGCAGCCGTTCTTTGCCATAGGAGGAATGGAGCAGACATATGCAGGAAAAGCAGAAAAAAACAATCCGGTGGGCCAGTCTGATACTGATTGCATTGACCGCACTGATCGTATGGCGCGTGAATTATGAGATCGACTTTATGATGGATGATGAGTGGTATTCGACGGTATTGTATGCGGATACGCCGATTCGGAATCTCAGCGACATTATCCATGCGCAGATCTGGCATTACTTCAACTGGGGCGGCAGAAGCATGGCCCATGGCCTGCTACAGCTGATCCTGCTGGCCGGAGAACACTGGGCGGATATCCTGAATACAGGCATGACGCTTTTGTTGGGCTGGTTGATCTGTGAGGTGTCCGGCAGACGCGGATTTTCGTACTGGTTCGCGGCGATCGGGATGATCCTGGGACTGAATGCCAACTGGAAAATGAGCATGTTCTGGGAAGCCGGTGCGGCGAATTACCTGTATATGACGGGATTTCTCCTGGCATTCCTGTTCTGCTATCTGAAATACGAGGGAAAAAATCTGCCGGGTATCGTCATCTGGATCCTTCCGTTAGGTCTGATCGCGGGCTGGAGCAACGAGAACATGGGGCCTACGGTATGGATTTTAAGCCTGCTGGTGATCCTGCTAAGGCACAGAGAACACAAAAAGGTGCCGGTATGGATGTATCTGGGAAATATCAGTTGTCTGGCGGGAAGCATTCTGATGATCGTGGCACCGGGCAACTTTGTCCGCAGCGGGGAGACCGGCGAAGAAGCCTACAGCCTGTTGTGGAGACTGTATCTGCGCTGTTACGGGGAAGCGAAGGGCGTTATGGACTATCTGTTCCCCGCAGTGCTTCTGACGTTGTTTGCATGGATCGTCTGCAAGGGTATTCTGAAAGAAAAATTGGACAGAAATACGATCCTGCTGTTGCTGGGAGCCCTGTTGTCCTGGGGTGCACTGATCCTGTCGCCCCATTATCCGGACAGGGCGTCCTTTGGAACGATGACATTGCTCATCTGTGCCACATTGGCCATGACGGGAAAAATTGTGGACAGACAGAAGGAAAATGCCTGGATGTTCTATGGCTGTGCCGTACTGGTATGGCTGCGGGGCATGTATTTCCTGGTGGAATATCTGGGATTATGCTGGGGATGGATCAAATAAAAAGGAAAGGAGCCGGTGCATGGGCGAGAGTATTTTACAACTGCGACAGATCCGGAAATCTTTTGACAATACAGAAGTATTAAAGGGCATCGATCTGGAGGTGGCACAGGGAGAATTTATTACCCTGTTGGGAGCTTCCGGCTGCGGCAAGACCACGACGCTGCGTATTATTGCGGGACTGGAACTGCCGGATGCCGGACAGGTGATTCTGGAGGGACAGGACATTACGAACCGCGAGCCGAACAAGCGGGATGTCAATACGGTGTTCCAGAATTATGCCCTGTTTCCGCATATGAACGTGGCGGACAACGTAGGATATGGATTGAAGATCCGCAAAGTTCCGAAGGCAGAGATTGCAGAGAGAGTAGAGCAGGCACTTCGTCTGGTACAGCTGGAAGAGTACGGAAAACGGATGCCGGATCAGCTTTCCGGCGGACAGAAGCAGCGCATTGCCATTGCCAGAGCGGTGATCAATGAGCCGAAGGTGCTGCTGTTGGATGAGCCGTTGGGGGCACTGGATCTGAAACTGCGCAGGCAGATGCAGCTGGAACTGAAACGGCTGCAGAAGCGGCTGGGGATCACTTTCATCTATATCACCCACGATCAGGAAGAGGCCATCAACATGTCCGACCGTATTGGTGTCATGCACGAGGGTGTGCTGGAACAGATGGGAACGCCCAACGAGGTATACTATCAGCCGAGGACCAGCTATGTGGCGGATTTCGTGGGAAATGCCAACATTCTTCGCCTGGGCGGAGAGACGTTTGCCATCCGTTCGGAAAATATTTTGATGAACGGGGAGGCCGTCTGCACCCGGGAAGCCGTGGTGGTGGAAAAAAGCTTTGCCGGAGGGCAGTTACGTATTTTGTTCCGCCTGCCGGACGGACAGTCCCTGACGGCCAGCCGCTACGGAATCGACAATGATCTACAGCCGGGACAGCAGGTAAGGATCGGCTGGGAGGAACCCCACGCAGTAAAGGTAATAGACAATGACAAAGACGAAAACATCAGGTAACAGCCGCAGGAAGACCGGGGAAATCGGATTACTGATCCCCATGTATGTGTTCACGATCCTGTTCGTGGCATTGCCGATCCTGTATCTGTTTCTGTTAAGCTTTTTACAGAGAGCACAGGTCTGGGGCGTAGACTTTACGTTCACTCTGGACAATTACAAGAGAATACTGGAACCGCTGTATCTGGATACCTTCTGGCAGTCCCTGAAGCTGGCATTTACCTCCACTTTTTTCGTGGCGCTGATCGGATATCCTTACGGCTATTTCATGGCGAAAATGAACGCTGTCTGGAAGCGCAGGATGCTGTTACTCATCATGATCCCCTTCTGGACCAGCGCGCTGATCCGTCTGTACGGCTGGATCATTGTCTTTCGCAGCAACGGTGTACTGGATAAGATCCTGATGGGACTGCGCCTGACGAAACAGCCGTTAAAACTGCTCTACACCTATCCGGCCGTGGTGGTGGGAATGGTCTATTCCCTGCTGCCGTTTATGATCCTGGCGGTGTATTCCAGTGCGGAGAAGCTGGATGCCTCTCTGGTGGAAGCCTCCAGAGATCTGGGAGCCTCAGCATGGAAAGCCTTCTGGACCGTCAGCTTTCGTCTGACGTTACCGGGACTTTTGTCCGGAGTGGTGCTGTCCTTTATTCCGTCCATGGGCCTGTTTTTCATAGCGGATATCCTGGGCGGCAATAAGATCGTGCTGGTGGGCAGTGTGATCCAGGAGCAGATCACCAAAGGGCGGAACCAGCCCTTTGCGGCGGCATTATCTGCGGTGCTGATGGTGCTGACTTCCGTGATGATCCGCCTGT
>JBNMJR010000116.1:0-7963 GCA_050873925.1 Acetatifactor sp. | reverse complement strand
CTATAAGGAAAAGGGACATATCCGTCTCCAGCCCGAGAACGACACCATGGATCCCATCATTGTCGATGACTGTCAGATTCTCGGCACCGTGTTCGGTGTATTCCGTTTCTACAAATAACTCGAATATTTCGAACTCATTTTCCAGCTAATTTTGTATGATTGAATTCAAAAAATTCCTCTGTAACTTTACATTACAGAGGAATTCTTAATTTCAGAAAATTCTACAATTCTATAAAATGACACATTATGTAATCTATCGGATTTTACTCTTCCGGGAATCGAACTTTCATATAAGAAATGATCTCATCCACGCATCTCTCATATCCCAGCTTGGAGCTGTCCAGACACAGATCATAGTTTCTTGCATCTGTCCATTCCCGTCCGGTATGATACTTATAATACTCCGCACGGTGCTTATCCGTCTTCGTTATAAAACGTTCCAGTTCCTTCGGGCTCATGCTATGCTTCTTTGCAGCGCCTTCCAGACAATATTCCTTCGGCGCATGAATAAATACGCTGAGGACATTGGGATAATCCTTCAGGACATAATCTGCACAACGTCCGATAATGACGCAGGATTCCTCCTTTGCCAGATCCCGGATGATCTTTGCCTGATAGTTAAACAGATTGTCTGTGGAGGTAAAATCATCACTTTCCGGAGGGATCAGCTCTCCGTGATACTCCTTCTTCGCAATACGGAACAGCTTTGTACTCTTGATCTTTTCATCGGCATTCACGAACAGGGCCTCATTGATACCGCTGTCGTCACTGGCCAGCTTCATCAGCTCTTTGTCATAATAATGAACATTCAGCTTCTCCGCCAGCATCTCACCGATGGTACGTCCACCGCTTCCATACTGTCTTGCAATGGTAATGACTACATTATTCATCCCAATCACCATACCTTTCCGTCTCTGCTGCTTCCACCCGCAGCGACTTACATCAAGGGTTATTCACCCAGATATGCTTTCTTAATGGAATCATTATTCAGAAGGTCACTTGCCTTGCCTTCCAGAACAATCTTACCGGTCTCCAGCACATAAGCTCTGTCTGCGATAGACAATGCCTTCTTCGCATTCTGCTCTACCAGCAGAACTGTGGTGCCGCTCTTACTTACTTCCTGGATAATATCAAAAATTTCATTTACGAAGATAGGAGACAATCCCATGGAAGGCTCATCCATTAAAATAATTTTGGGATGAGACATCAATGCTCTACCCATAGCCAGCATCTGCTGTTCACCGCCGCTTAATGTTCCCGCCATCTGGTTCTGGCGCTCCTTCAGACGAGGGAAACGCTCAAATACCGTTTCTAAGGTCTGAGCGATCTCTTCTTTATCTTTTCTGGTATAAGCCCCCATCATCAGATTCTGCAATACAGAAAGCTGTGCAAAGACACGTCTTCCCTCCGGTACATGTGCCATACCCATGGATACGATCTTGTGTCCGGGAATCTTCACCAGATCCTGACCTTCAAAAGTAATGGTTCCTTCCTTCGGTGTCAGTAATCCGGATACGGTGTGCAGGATCGTTGTCTTACCGGCGCCGTTGGCTCCGATCAGTGCAATGACCTCTCCTTCATCTACGTGAAAGGACACACCCTTTATGGCCTGTATCATGCCGTAATATACTTTTATATCATTTACTTCTAACATTGCCATAGCTGTTGTCCTCCTATTCACCCAGATAAGCCTTGATGACTTCCGGATTGTTCAGCACATCACTGGTCTTGCCCTGACACAGAACACGGCCGAAGTTCAGAACCGTAAGTTCCTCACAGATTCCGCCCACCAGTTTCATATCATGCTCGATCAGAAGGATCGTCATATCAAAATGCTCTCTGACAAAACGGATGGTTTCCATCAGTTCCAGCGTCTCGTTAGGGTTCATACCCGCAGCAGGCTCATCTAACAGAAGGAGCTTCGGCTTTGTAGCCAGTGCTCTGGCGATTTCCAGCTTTCTCTGTTTACCGTAGGGAAGATTATCTGCCAATGTATCTGCTTCCTCTTCCAGTCCGAATACCTTCAGAAGCTCCATAGCCTCTTCCGTCATCTGCTTTTCCACTTTATAATATTTCGGCAGACGTAAAATACCGGTCACAGTGCTGTAGCTCATATGATTATGCAGGCCTACTTTTACGTTGTCGATCACAGACAGATCCTTGAACAGTCGAATGTTCTGGAAGGTTCTGGCTATACCTGCCTGATTGATGTCAATGGTCTTCTTGCCGGTGACATCCTTACCATCCAACGTGATAATGCCCTCTGTCGGCTTATATACGCCGGTCAGCAGGTTAAATACAGTGGTCTTGCCCGCACCGTTGGGACCGATCAGACCGTACAAGGCACCTTTTTCAATCTTAATATTAAAATCATCTACCGCGCGAAGTCCGCCAAAAGAAATGCCTAAATTTTTTGCCTCTAATAATGCCATGATTATTCAGCCTCCTTTTTTACAGACTTCTTAAATCTGGCTGCCACTTTCTCTCTCCACTCAATGCATTTGGGAGCCCAGTTGAACAGCATCATTACGATCAGTACAATGGAATAGATCAGCATACGGTAATCATTCAGCCCACGCAGCAGCTCCGGCAACAGGGTCAGGATCACGGAAGCAATAATGGAACCGCGGATATTACCGATACCACCCAGTACCACGAATACCAGGATCATAATGGACATGTTATAGCCGAAGTTCTTGGGCAATGCGGTCAGGGTAGACAGATTATGCGCATACAATACGCCGGCCACACCTGCCAGTGCCGCAGAGATGGAGAAAGCCATCAGCTTGTATTTGGTAATATGGATACCTACAGATTCAGCAGCAATGGTATTGTCGCGGATAGCCATGATGGCACGGCCGTCTCTGGAATGGATCAGGTTCAGTACAATGAACAGTGTGATCAGTAACAATACAATACCGATGGTAAAGCTGGAATCATGAGGGGTTCCGGTAATACCCTGTGCGCCCTTGATAATAACATCTCCGTCCTCTGCCATGTTCAGATCCATGGTATTGGTAAAGGAAATATGGAAGCCGTTCTCATCCCGGCCTACAAACAGAATATTTACCAGATTCTTGATGATCTCACCGAAAGCCAGGGTTACGATGGCCAGATAGTCACCTTTCAGACGAAGTACGGGAATACCGATCAACAGTCCAAAAATACCGGCAAAAAAGGCACCGATCAGAATTGCAATGAAAAAGCGAAGTCCGGAAGGCATTCCGCTGTTCTCCATTACCTTGGAGAAAAATGCACTGGTGAATGCACCGATACACATAAATCCGGCATGACCAAGGCTCAGCTCCCCCAGAATACCTACGGTCAGGTTCAGGGATACTGCCAGGATTGCATAGGTACAAAGAGGTACCAGCAATCCCTGGATCAGACTGCTCACACTTCCGGTGGATACCAGGATCTGCATGATCACATAAGCCGCGATCACCATTCCGTATGTAATAAGGTTATCCCGGAAGGTTTTATTCATTTTCTTATTGGATAATTTCTTCATATTACGCACCTTCCTCTTCCCTTATACTTTTTCCTGAATATTCTTGCCAAACAGTCCGGCCGGTTTTACCAAAAGTACAACGATCAGTACTGCAAACACGATAGCGTCCGCCATCTGGGAAGAGATATAGGCTTTACCGAAAATCTCAATAATGCCAAGCAGAATACCGCCGATCAACGCACCGGGAATAGATCCGATACCACCGAATACAGCAGCCACGAAAGCTTTGATACCGGGCATGGAACCGGTGTAGGGTGTCAGGGAAGGATATGCAGAACATAACAGCACACCTGCTACTGCAGCCAGACCGGATCCGATAGCAAAGGTAAGTGCAATGGTACCGTCTACATTGATACCCATCAGCTGTGCCGCACCCTTATCCTCGGATACCGCCAACATTGCCTGTCCTGCTTTTGTCTTGTTGATAAAGAGCATCAGGCCTGCCATAATGACCAGACAGGTCACGATCGTAACGATCGTCTCTCCGGTAATATTGATCTGCCCGTCTGCCAGCTTTACGGCCGGAACAGATACTACAGAGGTAAATGCCTTGGCATTTGCTCCAAAGATCAAAAGAGCTACATTTTGCAGCAGATAGCTGACACCGATAGCGGTGATCAGAACTGCCAGTGGGGAAGATGCTTTTCGTAAAGGCTTATATGCCACCTTCTCAATAGCCATTCCCAACAGGGTGCAGGCGATGACTGCCGCCAGAACACCGATCACAGGAGAAAGTCCCATGGTACTGCACATTGTATAAGTAATAAATGCACCGACCATAATGACATCACCATGTGCGAAATTCAGCATCTTGGCAATACCATATACCATGGTATAACCTAATGCGATCAGCGCATAGACACTTCCAAGGCTGATACCGTTGATCAGATAACTGATAAAACTCATGTGAACTACCTCCATTCATGCGAACGCACAAATCTTTCCTAACTTTTCATTTCTTTTACATAAAATAATCATAAAATAAACTCAAAGACAAGTATAACAGAACCTGCCGGGAATAGCAACTGTTCCCGCAAAAGCAAAGAGGGCTACCCTGCGGTAACCCTCTTTGGAAACTTTGTCAGCAAAATTACATAGCCTTGTAAGCACCATTTTCGATCACAACAGCCTTAGGAGCTTTGTTAGCCTCACCGTCTGCGGTCCAGGTCATGCCGTCACCGGTCAGACCATCTACGGTGATCTCTGTCATGGCAGCTTTCATACCGTCACAAATATCAGAAACGCTCATATCAGGTGTAACACCACTCTTCTCGATAGCAGCCTTGATTACATAAATAGCATCATAGCTGTCTGCTGCGAACTGGTTGGGAGTCTCACCGTATTTTTCCTTGTACTTGGAAACGAAGGACTGGGTCAGATCATCAGTTGCATCAGCTGCGAAAGGAGTTAACAGCATAACGCCCTCGGTCAGAGATACATCAAAGTTGTCTACACCACCAAGGATACCATCCATGCCATCGCAGGAAAACCACTTGGGAGCATAACCCATACCAGCGGCCTGAGTCAGGATCAGAGCGGATTCCTGATAGTAGATAGGAAGGAATACCATATCCGCACCGGCATCTTTAGCCTTCTGTAACTGAACGGAGAAATCGGTCTTGTTGTCAGCGGTAAATGCTTCAGCAGCTACTACTTCAAACGGCTGATTCTCGGCTTCTTTTGCGAACTTCTCATAAATACCGGAAGAATATACATCGGAGCTGTCATAGATAACTGCAACCTTCTCAGCCAGACCGTTCTCACCAATGTACTGTGCGGATGCAAGACCCTGGTTAGGATCGGAGAAGCATACACGGAATACATTATCATACTGTACACACTCTACTGCGGATCCGGAAGGAGTGATCTGGAACATGTTGTCTTCCTTGGTCTTGTCGGTAACTGCGATACATGCACCACTGGTGGTAGATCCGTCAAGGATCTGTGCGCCCCAGTCCTTTAATGCATTGTAAGCATTTACGGATTTCTCGGCATCTGCCTCGTCATCCTGGAATTTGAACTCTACCTGATAACCGTTGATACCGCCTGCTGCATTGATCTCTTCTACTGCAATCTCTGCACCGTGCTGTACAGCAAGACCATAAACTGCTGCACCGCCGGTGGTGGGTCCGATACCGCCGATCTTGAATACGCTGCCTGCAGCTGCACCATTGTCACTTGCTGCGCTCTCAGTTGCTGCATTGGTACCGGTTGCTGCAGAACCATTGTCTGCGTTACCACAGCCTGCCATAGACATTACCATAGCAGATGCTACGGCAACACTTAAAAACTTGTTGAATTTCTTCATAATATCTTCCTCCTTTTTAACAATGTATACAAAAATACAATGCATAATTGTTATTTTTGTATATTACACGCTTCATTTTCGTTTGTCAATGGCTTTTATTTTCCTCTTTGATGTTTTATAACATTAAAATAGATCAAGATAAATATTTTTTGTTTAAAAAAGGTATATTTTTCATAACTCCGACAAATACTATCCTCGAAACAATTATTAATAGAAACTTCAAAAAATGTCTGTGTGAGACCGGTTTTACGGATCTCACACAGACAAGATAAGGAGATTTTATGGGTAATAAATATTTGGATGGAACCGCACTCACCATAGCCATCATCGGTGCCGTGAACTGGGGCCTGATCGGTCTTTTCCGTTTCGACCTCGTGGCATTTCTGTTCGGCGATATGTCATGGCTTTCCAGGATCGTATACGTACTGGTAGGGATCTGCGGTCTCTATCTTATCAGTTTCTTTCTCCATCTGGGAGACAATCAGGCTTAAAGTTCTTCTGCGGGAATCTGCACGCCATCTCTCCAGATGCGCTCCAGATCATAGAGCAGGCGGTTTTCCTTGTCAAAGACATGCACGATCACATCGCCGAAGTCTAACAGTACCCAGTTGGCTGTTTCATATCCTTCGGTCTGTCTGGCAGGGAAACCGGCTCTTCCCAGCTTCTCTTCCACGTTGTCACACAGTGCCTGGATCTGGCTGGAGTTGTTACCTCCTGCGATAATGAAATAATCTGCGATTACAGACACATTACTGATGTCTATTACTTTAATATCCTCTGCTTTTTTATCTTCCAATGCTTCTACGGCAAGCTTTGCCATCTTTCTGGATTCTTCGCTCATAAAATAATTACTCCTCACTCATTTTATTCTCATTACAGTTCTTATAATATTGATAGGTTTCTTCCGTCATGGGATCCATTTCCCCTTCCCCGGATTTCAGATAATCCAGTGTGTCCTCCAGGATCTTTTTCACTGCCGCATCCAGGTCAATAAAAGCCATCTGCCGGATCAGCTTAAGATTCGGTGCCTGCTTTCTGCCGGGCTCGATATAATCCGCCGTAAAAATGATCTTTTCCAAAACTGTCATCCCCGGATGTCCCGTCGTGTGATATAAAATGGCACTCAGGATCTCCGGATCCTCGATCTTGTATTCCTTCTTCGCCAGATAACTTCCCACCTTGGCATGCAAAAGATAGGGATTGCGACGTTCCACGTCCGTCACCGCAATGTGATGCTTGTCGCAGGCTGACAATAACTTCTCATTTCCCATACATTTGGCACAATCGTGAAGCAGTCCGGCCACCTGTGCCCGTTCCACATCCTCACCGTAGCGCATGGCCAGGGACGCTGCAGTATATTCCACTCCCAGTGTATGGGCAAAACGCTTCGGATCCTGTACTTTTTCCATTTCTTTGGTCAATTTCTTTAAAGTATCACTCATCCTGATAAAGCCCCTTTTCTTCCATATATACTCTTACCGCTTCCGGCACAAGATAACGGACGGACAGGCCCTTTTGTCTTCTTTCCCGAATTTCGGAAGATGAAATCTCGATGCGCCGGAAAGGAAGCAGTCTGATCTGTGCCCCAAAACGTGCCTCCAATGCAGCGATTTTTTCCTGCATGCCCGCAATATCAGCATCTCCCCTTACGGCGGCAAGAACTGTACATGCGGCAAACAAACGGTCCGCACATTTCCAGTATTCTATGGTATCCAGACAGTCCGCTCCGCAGATAAAAAAGAACTGATCCTCCGGATATTCCTTTTGCAGCTGTTCCATGGTCTCGTAGCTGTAGGAGTTTCCCGGACGGCGGATCTCCATATCCAGGCAGCGGAATCTGTCATTATCCGCAATGGCCAGACTGGCCATCCGGTAGCGGTCCTCCGCCGATAACACAGTGATCCCTTCTTTTCTTTTCAGGTAAGAACATCCTGTCGGAATCAGCCAGACCTGATCCAGTCCCGCTGTCTCCAGTGCATGCTCTGCCAACAGCAAGTGTCCTGTATGAATCGGATTAAAGGTGCCTCCCATAATACCTATTCTGCTCATGCTTACTCATCCTTTTGCACGCGGCTATCTTTTTGCCCGGTTCTCGTCAGCTATGCTCTGACCTTATCTGGGCAGTTCGATCTTCGGCTTGTCCT
>JBNMJR010000115.1:0-7980 GCA_050873925.1 Acetatifactor sp. | reverse complement strand
GTATTGTCTTTCCTGCTGGGAGTCGTCATCACGATCTCCGAGCCGGATCTACAGGTGCTGGCGACACAGGTGCCTTCGGTGCCGAATATGACTCTGATCCTGGCAGTGGCTGTGGGCGTGGGCCTGTTCCTGGTCATTGCTCTTTTGCGTATGCTGATTGGTGTGGCACTGCCACCGCTTTTAACCTTTTTCTACATAGCAATCTTTGTTCTGGCCTTTCTGGTGCCGGAGAATTTCCGGGCCGTGGCGTTCGATTCCGGCGGTGTGACCACAGGACCCATGACCGTTCCTTTTATTATGGCGCTTGGTGTGGGTATTGCTTCCATTCGTAACGACCACCATGCGGCGGATGACAGCTTCGGTCTGGTGGCATTGTGTTCCATCGGCCCGATCCTGGCGGTAATGGTGTTGGGGCTGATCTACAAGCCCACGAATGCGGACTATCAGCCGGTAGCGATTCCGGAGATCTCCGATTCCGTGGAACTGGCGCAGCTCTTTGCACATGGAATCCCGGAGTACATCAAAGAGATTGCGGTCTCGCTGCTTCCCATCGTATTGTTTTTCGGCCTGTTCCAGATCTTTTCCCTGCGGTTGTCCGGGAAAACGTTGACGAAGATCCTCATCGGTCTGGTGTATACTTATATCGGCCTGGTGCTGTTCCTGACAGGGGCAAATGTGGGCTTTATGCCTGCCGGTAATTACCTGGGTCAGGTCATGGCAGGCAGATCCTATCGCTGGGTACTGGTGCCGGTGGGAGCCTTGATCGGATATTTTATTGTAAAAGCGGAGCCGGCGGTCTACGTGCTGAACCATCAGGTAGAAGAACTGACAGACGGAGCTATTTCGGCCCGTTCCATGGGCGTGAGCCTGTCTGTGGGTGTATCGGTCTCTGTAGCGATTGCCATGATCCGGGTGCTGACGGGAATCCCGATTCTGTGGTTTCTGATCCCGGGCTACGGGGTGGCCATTGGGCTGTCCTTCTTCGTACCGAAGATCTTCACGGCTATTGCTTTTGACTCCGGTGGAGTGGCCAGCGGCCCCATGACGGCGACCTTTTTACTGCCGCTGGCACAGGGAGCCTGCGTGGCGGTCGGCGGCAATCTGGTGGCAGATGCTTTTGGCGTGGTGGCCATGGTAGCCATGACCCCGCTGATTACGATCCAGATATTGGGAATGGTATATCAGCTCAAACAGCGTAAGGGCGGCGCAGGAGTATTCTCCGGCGCGGCGGATGCCTTTGGTGCGCTGGATGAAAATGCCATTATTGAACTGTAGGAGGTGCGCCCGTGAGTGAATTATATATGATGGTCACCATCACCAATCGTCAGCTGACGAGAAAATTCGTGGAATGTTATAAGGAAAACGGCGCACAGGTCGGCGGGATCACCGTCGGCATGGGAACGGCAGCCAATGAGATCCTGGATTATTTCGGACTGGACGGCATGGAAAAAAGTGTCCTGTTCCATCTGGTCACCGATGCTTCCTGGCGGCAGATCAAGGCAGCTTTGCGCAAGAAAATGCAGATCGACCTGCCGGGAATGGGAATTGCTTTTATCATCCCCGTCAGCAGTGTCGGCGGCAAGAAAGCATTGAATTACCTGACCTGTGGGCAGGAGTTCGAAAAAGGAGAGGAGTCCACATTGAAAGAGACGAAGAATGAGCTTCTGGTAGTGATTGCCAATCATGGATATACGGAACTGGTGATGGATGCGGCGAGAGAAGTACATGCGGCAGGCGGTACGGTCATTCATGCCAAAGGCACCGGAACGGAGAACGCACAGCAGTTTCTGGGCGTGACACTGGTGCCGGAAAAAGAAATGTTGTTCATTGTGGTAAAAAGTGAGCAGAAAAATTCCATCATGCGTGCTATAATGGAAAAGGCGGGACTGGAGAGTAAAGCAAAAAGTATCGTATTCTCCCTTCCTGTGACAGATACTGCGGGCATGCGCCTGATGGAGGAGATGGGAGAGACATGATAAACGGCTTATCCCGGCCGAGAAAACAGTTCCTGGATGTGCTCCGGGTACTGGCAACCTGTGCAGTAGTTCTCATGCATGTGCTGACAGGGGCAATAGATGTGACGGATGCTTCCGGAATGCCGGAATACCGCGGCTTACTTTTGTCGGTAATGGATCTGGTGACCTGGTGTGTTCCTATATTCTTATTGATCTCAGGATATTTATTTTTGAATCCGGAACGGGAACTGACGTATCCGGTCATGATAAAAAAATATTGCAGGAGGATTGCACTGGCGATCCTCCTATTCGGCGTTCCTTATGCGGCGTCGGAACTGATAGTGGCAGAACGGACCTTCCGGGTCGGCATGATCCCGGAGGCAGTGAAGATGACACTGACGGGGAATAGCTGGTCTCACATGTGGTATCTGTATCTGATCCTGTTTTTGTACCTGATCACACCACTTTTGAAAAAAGTGCTGCGGGTATTGCCGGTATGGTGTGTTGGTATCGTGATGGCGTTTCTTTTTCTGGGAAGCAGTGTGGCGCCTTTTCTGAATAAGGTGCTGGACATCAACAGCATTCCGGTATTGCCGGATGGCGGTGTGTATTTCCTGTATTATCTGTGTGGATATCTCTTCGCAAGGAGAGAGGGACGTGTGGACAAGGAGAGGAACGCAGGCGGGCATATGAAAATGGCCGGAAGCAGCCGGCCGGAGAATGCGTGGCTGATAGCAGCGGGCGTTCTGGCACTGGGAATGGTCTTAAGCAGGGCACTGTTTGGCTTTTCTATCCAGATGGCCTACAACTACCCGTTTACGGTACTACTTTCGGTGCTTCTGTTTGCCGCGGGACGAAACGGAGGATGGAGAACTGCCGTGCCGGTCGCATCTCCGGTGGCCGGCACCCCAGTCGTAGATATTTCGAACGTCGGAGAGAAGCCGGAGCGCTCGAAACACCGGATCCCCTGGCAGGAGGCGGGAGCTTTGAGCTTCGCCGTATATCTGGTACATCCGGTGTATGTGAATCTGTTTTATAAATTTGGGAAAATCACACCGTTCACTCTTCTGGAACAGTGTGGCGTGCAGTCCGTTGCTGCCGGGCATGTGTTACTGCTTTTCCTGCTGCTCGGCTTCTGGTTGTTGGTGCTGGCGCTGGCAACGGCTACGGCATGGGCACTTCGGAAGATTCCGGTGCTCAGAAAATATGTGTTATAGATACAAGCTATAGATACAAGGAAGGAGCCCTTATGACAGGGGCTCCTTCTTGCGTAAGTTTACTATGTTTGTTCTGTTAGTTTCGCTGCCAGCGTCCGGAAGCACCGCAGGGCAGCACCAGACCGCTTTCAGTGACGGGAAGACCGATCTCCTGGGCTTCCACATGACCACCGAACTTTTTCGTCAGCGTGGAATTCATCATATAGGACAGCACAGCGGGCTGTAATCCCGTGGTGTAGGAGTTGATCAGGAAGAACAGCGCATTGTCAGACAACAGCTGCGCAGTCAGTCCCACGAAATCCCAGATGTTATCTTCGATCTTCCAGATCTCACCCTTGGGTCCTCTTCCATAGGAAGGAGGATCCATGATAATGCCGTCGTATTTGTTGCCCCGGCGGATCTCACGCTCTACGAATTTCATACAGTCATCCACTAGCCAACGGATGGGCGCATCGGCAAGCCCACTGGCAGCCGCGTTTTCTTTTGCCCAGCCGACCATACCTTTGGAAGCATCCACGTGGGTCACCGCAGCTCCGGCTGCCGCAGCGGACACAGTGGCACCGCCGGTGTAGGCGAAGAGATTCAGCACTTTTACGGGGCGGTTTGCCTCATGGATCAGGGTGGAGAACCAGTCCCAGTTCACCGCCTGCTCCGGGAACAGACCGGTATGCTTGAAGCTGAAGGGTTTCAGATGGAAGGTCAGAGGATCTGCTTTGCCCAGAGCTTCTTTCTGGAAAGGCAGGGTGTAATGGATCGCCCATTCATCCGGCAGATGGAAGAATTCCCATTCGCCGCCGCCCTTGGCACTTCTGTGGTAATGACCGTTTTTCTGCTTCCAACCCTTGTGATCGTGGGGCGTCTTCCAGATGACCTGAGGATCCGGACGCACCAGAATATAATCTCCCCAACGCTCCAGCTTTTCTCCGCTGGACGTGTCCAGCACTTCGTAATCTTTCCAATTATCTGCAATCCACATATATTATAAAACCTTTCTGTAATGTAAACTTTATGATTCTACCTTATAGAATATAATAGAAGAAAGACTTTTTCAAGACTCACCTCCCTCAAAAAAATTTACTCCGGTCGATTCGTGTCGTATTTGGGTCGATTGATGTCATAAAACGTATTTCTTGATGAAAATATGTTATTTTGTCTGTAGATAATGAAGACTGCTATGCCTGATAAAAGAGCATATATCACAGACGGGAAGACATTGGTCTGAAGATTCCGAAAATATGATATCCAAGAGGGAGAATTCTATGAAAAAACGAGTATTGAGTATGTTACTGGCATTTACACTCTGTTTCTCAACGCTGCCTATGACGGCACTTGCACAGGAAGCGGATGTGGTGGCAGAACAGGAAGAAACGCAGGAAGTAACAGAATCTGCGACAGTGCAGGAGGGAGCAGAAGCTGTGGCGATGTCGGAGACTCCGGCAGGTGAGAATACTGCTGCGGAAGATTCCGACGTTGACGAAGAAAATGGTACCATTGCGTTCACTGACGAAAGTGTCAGCGATAGTGATGCCGGCGCACAGGGCACTGTGGAGAAAGAAGAAATAGATCCGGCAGTTCAGGCAGTTCAGACACTCATTGACGCTCTGCCGGACGAAGTGACGGCGGAAAATGCGGAAAGCATCAGTGAACAGCTGGCAGCTATTGATGAGGCTATGGATGCACTGGATGAGGCACAGATCGCAAAACTGAATATCATGCGTCTGGAAAATATTTATGCGGCTCTGAACGCACCTGCGCTCGTGGCAACGCAGGCTGGTGAGCATACAGATCATGCCGTCTGCGGTAAAACAGACTGTTCAGAACATACAAATGAGACATGGACGGCTATCGCTGATCTTTCAGAGATTCCGGCAGATGGCAGTTATTATCTGACGCGACCGGTGAATCTTACGTCCACCTGGACTTGTGGATACAATGTAAAACTATGCCTAAACGGGAATACGATCAAGGTTGAAAGCGGTAAAAATATTGATGTTATTAATGTTCAAAGCGGAAAATCTCTTGACATTACCGACTGTCGGGAGACAGCTGGCGAGATTACTCATGCATCCGGTGCGACCGGCCGTGGCATATATGATAATGGTACCCTCACTCTGTGGAATGGCACGATTACCGGAAATATAAGTGAAGTCGCTTATGCGACCCCATCTGGTGGCGGAGGCGTGTATGTGGCCGGCGATTTTACCATGAACGGAGGCAAAATTGCGGGAAATAGTAGTATAGGAAATGTATTCAGCGCCTTCGGCGGTGGAGTGAATGTAGATAAAAATGGCACGTTCACTATGACCAACGGCAGAATTGAGGGAAATACCAGTGTAGGCGACGGTGGTGGAGTGAATGTATTTTCCGGTGGCACGATGACAATGAGCGGTGGCACAATTACCGGGAACAATACTACGAACGACAACAGTAGGGACTCTGGAGGCGTGTATGTGGGTTCGAATTCTCAATTTATTGTGTCCGGTTCTGTACAGATTCAGAATAACTATAGGAACGGTACGCTTAAAAACGGTGTGTATGAGCAGGGGACTAACGGTACGAAGGGGAATCTCTATCTGACCACCGACAAGATTATTACCATTGAAAAGGAACTGACGCAGAATGCCCGGATTGGTGTGAGTGTAAGCAGTAATAATCTTCCTACACTTTATACAGATACTCAAATAGCCACCAGTGCAAGTAACAACAATTTAGATTACACTAAAATATTCAGCTCGGATGTGGCTGACCAGGGCTATAGAATTGAACGAAGTGGCACTGAATTATACATTAAAGCGCATCAGCACAGCTGGAAATATATGTTGGATGCAGATGGCAAGACCATCACGGCTGCCTGCGCCAATATAAGCACTTGTCCCAAACCTGATGGTGGCAGTGTGACCATCAAGGCACCTGAGGCAGGTATGCTGACCTACGACGGTAAGGCCAAAAATGCGGGGATTACGGTGAGTGATGACTGGCAGGGACCGGCGAAGGACTCAATCACCGTCAGTTACAAGTGCAAGGACGGCACAGCCCTTACCGCTGCCCCTGCAAATGCAGGCACCTATACTGCAAGCATCACCTTTGGTGATGTGACAGCCAGCGTGGACTATACGATAAAAAAGGCTGTTCCCAAGGTGGAGGATTTTAAATTTCCCGACTCAATATGGCAGTTTTACGATGGCCATGTCAACAACAATATAGCATTAAAGCCTGCGGATGGCGTTCAGGGCATGGGCAGGATCACAATGAAATATTATCAGGGCGAGACAGAAGTGCAGCCAATTAATGCAGGCGACTACACTGTCAGGATCAGTGTGGAAGAGGGCGATAACTACACCGGGATTAATGAACTGAAGAACGATGACTGGAAGTTTACTATTCAAAAAAATAATCACGCGCCGAGTGTGAAATTGAACGATGGAACAACCTATATCTACACCGGCGAAAGGATTACACCGGAGGTTACGGTAACAGTTGATGACCATACTCTGACCAAAGATGTGGACTACACCATTACTTACGGCACTAACGTAAACGCTGGCGAAAATGCCGGTACAGTAACCATTCGCGCAAAGGACAATTATGCGTTTACGGAAGTTACAGAGAATTTTACCATTGAGCAGGCGGAACAGAGATTAAGATTTACGGATTCTGAAGTTACCAGGACTTATGGCGATGCAGATTTCAGCATTGCCCCGGCTGATTCTCCCCAATATTATGGCGCAGTCACCTATGCCAGCAATAATACAGATGTTGCAACGGTGAACGAAAACACCGGCGAAGTTACTATCGTAGGAGCAGGAAAAGCCACCATTACTGCAACAGCTGCTGCGACGACGAATTATAAGGAAGGCACAGCAAGCTATACCCTGACGGTGGATAAGGCAACCATCCGGATCGGCAGTGCTTACGTTAAGGGTAAACGTTATAATGGAAATAAGGAGGCCGATGTTTCATCGGTATCCCTGGTTGACAGGGATAACAAGCCAATAGCCGGTCTGGTATATGGCATAGACTATACGGCAGTGGGTGAATTCCTAAATCCGAATGCCGGGCAACAAACGGCGTATGTCAAGGTGGAACTTCTTAATTGTGCACAGTATTACAAGTTGGAAGAAGACACATTTACGACTACAGCGGTAATTTCCGCAATGCCTGTCAGCCTTGGAGGTGCAACAGCTGAAAGCCGCATCTACGAGAGGAATGATACTTCCGTGAAGATCACCAAACTGATCTTTAGAGATTATATAGACGAAGTGGTCACCCTGACGGAAGGTACGGATTATACCGTGACCGGCAAAATGTCGGATGCGAATGCCGGCGAGAACAAGAATGTTATCGTCACAGTGCAGCTGTTAAACGGCAACTATAGCCTCTCTGATAAGACGACCACTACGACAGTGACCATTCTTAGGGCAACACCGGTTATCAATGCCGTAACTTCAAAGACGCTGATGAAGAACGGTGCGGCAGTGGACATTTCCGGTTGGGCATCCTTTGATAACACCGATGAGGGTGCAGCGTTGACTTATACTCTGGAGGGTACTCCCGCAGGTATCACACTTACAGGGAACCGGCTGACGGCTGCGAACACTGCTGACACAGTAAAAGAATTTAAAATTAAGGTAAGTGCCGAACCCACCGTCAATTTCGAGGCACCGGTGGATAAGACCATTACCGTGACCGTGGTAGAAAAAGAAGATGCAGGTGTGCAGATCACCGGTGCACCTTCAGGCAAGACCTATGGTGATGCAGACTTTACCCTGACCGCCATCAAGACGGCTTCGGATGGCGGTACATGGAGC
>JBNMJR010000114.1:0-8004 GCA_050873925.1 Acetatifactor sp. | reverse complement strand
TGCGAATACCGGTCTGGGATCCGCCGCCAGAATCGCCGTAAAACGGTCGATCCGTCTCTCGAATTCCTCCACGGTTACTCCTTTTTGCTTCTCCACTGCATTAATTCCCATTTCCACAGAGGCAAAATTCCAGTCCTTACGGGAGACAATATATTCTGCCATCTCCGGTTCCATCAGCGCCCGGCCTGCAAAGCCCAGATTCACATAATCACATCCCAGAAGCTGTGAAATGCGGAACACATAGGAATCCGGCTGGATCAGTCCGAGACTTCCATGGGTGATGGAGGAACCATAGGCAAGATAGGTCTCCTGTGGAAGCTGTTCCGGCTTTGGCGGTTCCACCACACCTTCAACCCCGACATAATAACAAGGAACATAAGGTAATACGACTCTGACAACCTCCGGTGCAAACGGCAGATGCTGCTCTTTTGTAAGTTCACGCAAGGTGTTCATTTTTCGCTCTTCCGGATATTCTATATGGATTCCGGTGTCTGTCTCATAGATATTTTTCGAAGACTGATCCCATCCTCCCTGAAAAGAGCCAAAGAAAATATGGGCCGTAGCGCTTTCCGGTACCATATCCGCCCGCAGAATAATATCCGCCGAACCTTCCGGCATCGTAAAACGCAGTTCCATTCCGGTGGCATAAATATTTTCCCGGACTCCCTCACTGATCTTTTCCCGGACCTCTCGGCAAATTCGTCGCGGCAGATACCCTTTTTCCGTTTTTTCCAGTTCTTCCACGTTGTGAAACAGCATATTATCGAATTCCATTGCTCGTTTTCCTTTCTTTGCCGCAACCTCTCTACAGCAGATCACTCAGTCTCGCGAACTGCTCCAACGTCAGTGCCTCGCCTCTGACGGTAGGAGACAGGCCCATCTGTTCCAGGGCTGCTGCCGCGGATTCTTTGGTGATGCCGGGGAGGCCTGCATTTCCCAGACCGTTCACCAGGGTCTTGCGGCGCTGGTTGAAGGAAGCCCGGATCAGGGCGAACATTTTCTTCTCATCCTTCACCTGTACCGGCGTTTCTTCGTAGCGGGTCAGGCGAATGACCGCACTGCCTACATTCGGTCTCGGGATAAAACAGTTAGGCGGCACATTTGCCACGATTTCCGGCTTCGCGTAATACTGCACTGCCAGAGACAGAGCACCGTAGTCTTTCGTACCGGGACCTACCTGCATGCGGTCCGCCACTTCCTTCTGTACCATGATGGTAATGCTCTTCAGCGGCACACGGCTCTCGAATAAGCCCATAATGATCGGTGTGGTTATGTAATAGGGCAGGTTTGCCACCACCTTGATGGGACGGCCTCCGTTTTTCTCCTCTACCAGACGATTAATGTCCACTTTCAGAATATCATCGTTGATGACGGTAACATTATCGTAGTCCTGCAGTGTTTCCTCCAGAATGGGGATCAGTGCCTTGTCGATCTCCACGGCCACCACGCTGCCCGCACGCTCTGCCAGATACTGGGTCATGGTGCCGATGCCCGGCCCGATCTCCAGCACGCAGTCCTCTTTCGTGATCTCCGCAGAGGAAATGATCCGGTCCAGAACCGTCGTGTCTATAAGAAAGTTCTGTCCGAATTTTTTCTGAAAATTGAAATGGTACTTCTGCAGTACCGCAATGGTATTCTGGGGAATGCCCAAATAAGCCATAATAAGCCTCCTTAATAGTACTTAAAATCTTCTAAAAAGTGAATGCAGTCATACAACACCAACACATCCATCCCCTGCTCCGGTTCGTACTGCTCCATCAGCTGGAACAATTTTCCGTTAAAATACCGCAGATCCACCACGTAGATGGTCTCATAGTGGGTCGTAAGCAGCGGAATCAGGCTATTTGCATAGGAATCCTTGATGACAAACAGTGTCTTGCCCCGATTGTATCCTGTATGAATCTCCATAAATGCATGATTGTCATTCAGGAAAAATCCGTATTGATTCTTGGTGTCCAGATAATCCGGTGCATACAGAGAATCTGCCGTATCCGTAAAATCATAAGTCACCGATACTGCCTTTTTCTCCGTCTCCGGGAAATACTGTATGGTATCCTTCGTCCAGTCCACGTTGATCCGGGACTGCAGAGTTCCCTGAAAATCCTCCGACACCGTCTTCATGCCGTTTACATCATATGGATAGGGAAAGCGTCCCACACTGTCCGCCCAGGCCAGGAAACCGTAATATGCCCCCAGACTGGTCCAATGATGATCCGTGCGATAGTAGATGGGTTCCTGTGCATGCTCCTGCAAAGCATGATACACATCTATATAGTGATCTTCTCCGATGGAATCCTGTACCTTCGTAAGCAGCCGCTCTTCGTCATAATAAGGTGCAAATGCCGGCAGTTTATCCGTGAGAATATTGTCCGCCGTCGGCACCAGCATGACTTTGGCATCCCAACGGTTCACCAGCTTCGTCAGTGATGCCACACGGGAATTCTCCATCTGTTCCGTGTATTCCCCGGGATCATTCACCCCGATCAGATAATGATCCGCTCCCAGATAGACCCCGTTGATCTCCTTTTTCCGGAAACGGATGTCTGCCCGGGTCTTAAGTCCTACCCATTTGTCCCGTCCTACGAACTGGTCGGACATATATTCCTCATAAGCATCCCCGTATTCTCCCGTAAAAAGGCTCTCCCAGGAAAAGGCGGGACGGGAAGCCAGCACCCGGTTCTCCGCTTCCGAATATACTCTGTCGCCGTTACACAGATCTGCCACTCCCAGGACCAGAAGTACCGCACAGATCAGTCCGATGGTCAACAGCGAATTTCTTTTATCATCCATATGCGGTTCCTCCTTCCCGATCAGAATCGAAAATACAAAAAGGGATTATATGATGCATCCACAATATACGCCACCGACAAAAGCAGTAATACCGCCGGGATCACCTTTTCTCCCAGCCGGTACAGCGCCATGGCCGGGCCTGTTTTGCTGCTCTTTAAAGCATGCACCAGTCTGCTGCCAAGCGGAAGACATGCCACCAGGGCGATGACCAGAAGCACCAGATATTCACTGCCGAGGAACATTGCCTGAGAATTCACAATCCCTGCGCCGTTCATTCCAAACATTGCCTGCAAATATGTCCATATTTCTCCGGGCTTCTCCAGTGCGAAAAATACCCAGCTGAGCAACACCACTACCAGCGTATAGACCCTACCGAACACTTTGGGCATACTTTCCAGAAATTCTCCCAGAAACAGTTTTTCCAGAATCAGGAAAAATGCAAACCACAGCCCCCAGAACAGGAAATTCCACCCTGCACCGTGCCAGATACCGGTCAGCATCCATACCACCAGAATATTAAACAGCTGTCGTGGTAGTCCCTTCCGATTGCCGCCCAACGGAATATACACATACTCTTTGAACCAGGTACTCAGGGAAATATGCCATCTGTGCCAGAAATCTTTTACCGAAGTGGCAATGTACGGATAATTGAAGTTCTCCGGAAAATGGAAACCCAAAACTGCCCCCAGTCCGATAGCCATGTCGGAATAACCCGAAAAATCAAAGTAGATCTGGAACGCAAAGGCGACGATTCCCAGCCATGCCATGAGAACACTCATCTGATCCGTTCCCAGTTCGGACACCTGTTTCCACAGCAAACCAAGATTATTGGCCAACAGTACCTTTTTGGCCAGTCCTGTCACGAAGCGCTTTGCCCCGTAACTGATGGCATCCAGATCGGTCCGTCTGTCCTGCAGATACCGTTCCACCTGATGATACTTTAAAATAGGCCCCGCGATCAACTGCGGGAACATGGTCACATAGACACCGAACTGCAGAATATTGCGCTGCGCTTTCGTATCGCCCCGGTACACATCGATCACGTAAGACATGGTCTGGAACGTGTAAAAGGAAATTCCGATGGGCAGCGGAAGATTCAGCAAGGGAATCGACGTTCCGAAGACCGTATTCACCGTCTGCAGCAGAAAATCGGCATATTTAAAAAATCCCAGGATAAAAAGATTGATGACAATGGAACATAACAAAAAGATCCCGGAGCGATCCTTCCCTCTGTATTCTTCGATCAGCCTTCCCCACACATAATCGGATATGGTGGAAAAAAGCATGAGAAAAATATAGACCGGTTCTCCCCAGGCATAAAAGACCAGGCTCCCCAGGAAGAGAACCAGATTCTTCATCTTCCGGGGAACCAGGAAATAGCAGATCATAAAAATCGGTAAAAACCGAAAAAGAAACAATACACTGCTGAATACCATTCACTCTACTCCGCATTTACTCCAGAGTCTGTCTGATAGCCTCCAGGGCAAGTTCATTCTGCTCCTGACAGTAGGTGATCACGGCTTCGTCTCCCTGCTCTTCTGCAGAGGAAGTGTCCGCCCCCAACTGTACAAAGCATACATAATCTCCTACACGCTCGATCCGGGATGCCTGGATCTTGCCCAGATTCATGGGATACTGCATGGTATCATTCACCAGATGGTCGCGGTAGGCGTTCAATGCATTTTCTACATCCTCTACCTTACCATCTTTTGCATGAATAATCAATAAAGTATCTACATTGACGCTGATCATGGGCGACTCGCCCAGATAGGCATCGTAGAGATCCGCGCTGACACCGTAGGTATCATCCAGCATCTCCTCCGGAATCTCAGAATCCGGCCAGTAATTATCACCCAGTGCATCCGTAACTGCCTTTTTCGCACTCTGTAATGCTTTCGCAACATCCTTCGGATCCTGTGCTGTGGTTGTGCTCTCGGCTCCGCCGGTCTCCTGTCCCGCTGCGGTGCTTCCGGTGGTGGTCTCTCCGGTTCCGGATGCCGCTCCGTTATTGTCCCTGCCTCCGCAGGCAGTCATGGAAAGCGCCAGGGCACTCATAAGTAACATACATGCTAATTTCTTTTTCATAAAATCTTCTCCTCGTTTTTGCGGGAATCGTCCCCTGCTTATGGTTGCAGTATCCCCTGTTTATGGATACCTATTCTATCAGACGACAATCGGACGCAAAAAGTTTCATTAAATTTTCAACAGCCAGAACAGAAACGGCATTGTGGCTACGGACAGCACGGTGGTCAGTGCCACACCTCTGGAGGTCAGCCGGTAATCGCCATCATACTGTTGTGCCAGCATGACCGTCATACTGCCGACCGGAGTGGCCGTCATAACCAGACATACACCCCTAAGCACAGGATCTGTAATGAAAAATCCAAGTCCCCAGAGAAGCAGTGCCGGCATGAGCAACAGTTTCACAACGGAAAAAAGAAGCAGGCGCACGTCCGTGAACAGGTCTTTTAACCGGATCTGCGCCAGAGAATCACCGATCACCAGCATACTTAACGGCCCGGTAATGGCTCCGATTCTGGCAGCCGTATCTTCAAAGATCATCGGGACCGGGAGATTGCTGATATACAGAACCACCGCGATAAGGCAGGAGATCACCCCTACATTCATCAGCTGCTTCCAGTTCAGCTTTTCCCTCTGTCCGGCGGTCTGCATCTTGCCGATGCCATAGGTATAGATCAACACACTGTAGAGCAGATTAAAGATTGCGGCGTGGATCACAGCCTCACTGCCATACATGGCATCCAGCAGAGGATACCCCATAAATCCGATATTGGAAAATATTGTCATGACCTGATAAGCGCCGTAGTCCGACTTATCTGCCCGAAGCAGTCTGGGAAGCAATTCCGCGATCACGAACATAATGACAAAAAAGGTCAGTGCCACGACCAGCGTAACCAGCAGTGCCCCCTTATTTTCCAGAGTCTCCGGATTCATACCGGAGGCAATGATCAGCGCCGGATTGCCGATATTGATGACGATACCGGAGATCGTCTTGCCGGTATTTTCTCCGAATACTCCGACCTTTCTGCAAATGTACCCGACCAGCATGATCAGGAAAAAGATCACCATTTGTTGAAGTAAAAGCATAAGCTGCCTTCTTTCTGTATTTTATCAGGAAATGTATCAGTACGTAAACGCGTACATCATAGCACAGATCTGCGCTTTTTCACAACAAAAATTTATTGTTTTTCCCGCTTTTTGCTTTCTTTCTTTACAAAACTACGGGCAGTACGCTATACTTGCAAAGGACTATTGATGGAAACGACGCTGCAAGGCAGCAGAATGTGAGGAAATATGAGCATATTAAACGTAGAACACCTGACCCACGGATTTGGAGACCGTGCTATTTTTAACGATGTATCGTTTCGCCTGCTGAAGGGGGAACATATCGGTCTGATTGGTGCCAACGGCGAGGGAAAATCTACCTTTATGAATATTATTACCGGTAAACTGATGCCGGATGAAGGAAAAGTGGAATGGGCGAAGAATGTACGCGTCGGCTATCTGGACCAGCATACGGTGCTGACCCCCGGTATGACCATCCGTCAGGTACTGGCTTCCGCTTTTGACTTCTTATATGAGATGGAAGCCCAGATGAACGAGATCTGTGACAAAATGGGAGATGCCACCCCGGAAGAACTGGAGCAGTACATGGAGGATCTGGGGACCATTCAGGATCTGCTGACCATGCATGATTTCTATATGATCGATGCCTAGGTGGAAGAAGTGGCGAGAGCTCTGGGACTGATGGATATCGGCCTGGACCGTGATGTGACAGAGTTGTCAGGTGGTCAGCGTACCAAGGTGCTGCTGGGCAAGCTTCTGTTGGAGAAGCCCGATATTCTGCTGTTGGATGAGCCTACGAACTATCTGGATGCGGAGCATATTGAGTGGCTGAAGCGTTACCTGAACGAATATGAGAACGCATTTATTCTGATCAGTCATGACATTCCCTTCCTGAACAGTGTCATCAATCTGATCTATCATATGGACAATCAGGAACTGACCCGCTATGTGGGAGATTATGATAAGTTCCAGGAAGTCTATGCCATGAAAAAATCCCAGCTGGAAGCTGCCTACAACCGTCAGCAGAAAGAAATCGCCGATCTGAAAGATTTTGTGGCGAGAAACAAAGCCCGCGTGTCCACCCGTAACATGGCGATGTCCCGCCAGAAGAAGCTGGACAAGATGGATGTGATCGAGCTGGCTGCCGAGAAGCCGAAGCCCGAGTTTTCCTTCAAGGAGGGCCGCACTACCGGTCGTATCATTTTCGAGACGAAGGATCTGATCATCGGTTATGACGAGCCGCTGTCCAAACCTTTAAATCTGTCCATGGAACGTGGCGAAAAGGTGGCGCTGATCGGTGCCAACGGTATCGGTAAGACCACATTGTTGAAAAGCATTCTGGGGCTGATCCCTCCTCTGTCCGGGGAAGTGGAGCAGGGCGATTATCTGGAGATCGGTTATTTTGAACAGGAAATGTCCGGTTCCGGTGACAACAGCTGTATCGAAGAGATCTGGCAGGAATTTCCCGCATTTACCCAGTATGAGGTTCGTTCCGCCCTGGCCAGATGCGGTCTGACCACGAAGCACATCGAGAGCCGCGTGAAAGTACTTAGCGGCGGTGAGCAGGCAAAAGTACGGCTTTGTAAGCTCATGAACCGTGCCACGAACGTTCTGCTGCTGGACGAGCCCACGAACCATCTGGATGTGGATGCCAAGGACGAACTGAAGCGGGCGCTGAAGGAATATAAAGGCAGCATCCTCATGGTCTGCCATGAGCCGGAATTCTACGACGGACTGGCCACCCAGGTATGGGATCTGTCCCAGTGGACGACAAAACTGTAAATGGAAAGTTAGTGAAATAAATGTTTTTCTAAACCGGGCGTTCTGTTTGTATTTAATAGGTCGATTTTTGCGAAAAAAATACAAAAATATGAAATTTTGCTGCGAAAAAAGGCTCTATTTTCGCTAAGGAAGAAAAATAAAGAAATTCCGTACAAAAATTCTTGATTTTGGAACTTTTTTGTACGGAATTCACTGTTTTGGGATTATTTGCCCCAAAGCCGAAAGAGGCTCTTTTCCTGAGAATAAGTTCTTAAAGGACGAATTTAGAGGAAAAAGCAGTCACTTGAAACAGACTTTTATGCCTTTTCCTCTAATATAATTTATTTGCGATTCTGATGGTGGAAT
>JBNMJR010000113.1:0-8008 GCA_050873925.1 Acetatifactor sp. | reverse complement strand
GCACAGGCAGCTCAGGAGTTCGACGGCGAGGCTGAGGCAGAAGCAGAAGAGACCGCAGCAGACGCTGAGTAATCCATCGAAGCTTACAACACAGAATAAATGACACCTGCATGCTCCGGCATTGCAGGTGTTTTCACGAAAGCAGGCATAAGAAAATATGAAATTTGTGATCAAACATGAGATAAAGGGGAGACTCAGAATTCACATTTTACAAAGCCGCATGAGCTTTGCACAGGCAGACACCCTGCAGTACTATCTGGACGGTCAGGACAATATCGTCAGCGCCAGGATTCAGGAGCGTACTCAGGATGTTACGGTGGTCTATACCGGATCCAGAGAAGAGGCGCTGAAGACACTGGAGAGATTTACTTACCAGACCACGGAAGTGCCGCAGAGTTATCTGGATAATTCCGGCAGAGAAATGAACCGGGAGTACAAGGATCAGCTGATCAACAGGGTCGTGATGCACTACGGTATCAAGCTGTTCCTTCCTATGGATATCCGTTCCGTGATCACCACGGTGAAATCTTTCAAATACCTCTGGCATGGAGTGAAGACTCTGGCCAAGGGGAAGATTGAAGTACCGGTACTGGATGCCACCGCCATCGGTGTGTCCGTGCTGCGCGGTGATTACAATACCGCAGGCTCCGTAATGTTCCTGTTAGGTATCGGTGAGATTCTGGAGGAGTGGACCCACAAAAAGTCCGTCGGTGATCTGGCCAGAAGTATGTCCTTAAACATTGATAAGGTATGGGTTATGAGCGGCGGACAGGAGATCCTGGTGCCGTCCACCGCTATTAAGGCCGGGGATCTGGTAAGGATCCACATGGGCAATGTGATCCCCTTCGACGGCACAGTGACCGAGGGAGAGGGCATGGTGAATCAGGCTTCTCTCACCGGAGAATCCGTTCCCGTAAGAAAAGTCATGGGCGGAACCGTCTATGCCGGAACTGTGGTAGAAGAAGGTGAACTGACTATCTGTGTCAAGGAGACCGGTGGTTCCAGCAAATACGAGAAGATCATGACCATGATCGAGGAATCCGAGAAACTGAAATCTTCTCTGGAGGGCAAGGCAGAGCATCTGGCTGATAAGCTGGTACCCTATACATTCCTGGGCACCGGTCTGGTATGGCTCTTTACAAGGAATGTGACCAAGGCATTATCCGTGCTGATGGTGGATTTCTCCTGTGCATTGAAGCTGTCCATGCCGCTGGCAGTACTGTCTGCGATCCGCGAAGCAAGTACCTACGAGATCACGGTCAAGGGCGGTAAATATCTGGAAGCTATGGCAGACGCCACCACCATCGTATTCGACAAGACCGGGACCCTGACCAAGGCACAGCCCACGGTGGCAGATGTGATATCTTTTAACGGACAGTCACCGGATGAACTGCTTCGGATCGCTGCCTGTCTGGAGGAGCATTTCCCTCATTCCATGGCGAAGGCAGTGGTACGTGAGGCAGCCCGCAGGAAGCTGGTGCATGAGGAACTGCATACGAAAGTGGAATATATCGTGGCTCACGGTATTTCTTCTACCCTGGAAGGCAAGAAGATCATTATCGGAAGCTATCACTTCGTATTCGAGGATGAACAGGCACAGATTCCGGAAGGTAAGCAGGAGTTGTTCGATCATCTCTCCGAAGAGTATTCTCATCTGTATATGGCTATTGACGGAAAACTGGCGGCCGTGATCTGCATCGAAGATCCGCTGCGGGAGGAAGCACCCGAGGTCATCCGTCAGCTGAAAAACTTAGGAATCGGCAAAGTCGTAATGATGACGGGAGACAGCGACCGGATCGCAAAGTCCATCGCGAATATCGTCGGTGTGGATGAATATTATTCCGAGGTACTGCCGGAGGACAAGGCAAAGTTCGTAGAACAGGAGAAACAGTCCGGACATAAGGTTATTATGATCGGTGACGGCATCAATGATTCGCCCGCACTGTCTGCAGCAGACGTAGGTATTGCTATCAGCGACGGCGCACAGATCGCCAGAGAGATCGCGGATGTGACCATCGGTGCAGACAATCTGCATGAGGTAGCTACCCTGAAGGAACTGAGCAATGCTCTGATGGCACGGATCCATAAGAACTATCGCATGATCGTGGGCATCAACACCGGACTGATCGTTCTGGGCGTGGCAGGCATGATCCCGCCCACCACTTCCGCTCTGTTGCACAACACATCCACTCTGTGGATCAGCACCAAGAGCATGAAGAATCTTCTGGACAAAGAAGTATAAAGTAATAAGACATAGGCCATTGTAAGGGGAAAAGTGAGTCTTCCTTGCAGTGGCCTGCATTTTGTTTTATAGTAAGCTTGAACTAACCACAAAGTGTAATACAATTCGCCGAGAATGTACGGTACTTTTGTAGGAATTATATGTTGCATATTTGTATAGGCTTGTATATAATGATATAATAATTCCTAGTCAAATGCTAGAGATAGGAGGAAGTATATGTCAGAACAATTATTACAGGTGCGCAACTTATCTGTCAGTGTAGAGGATAAGCCCATCCTTCATGGAATAGATTTAGAGGTTCGTCCCGGAGAGACCCACGTCCTCATGGGACCCAACGGTGCCGGCAAGTCCACACTGGGCTATACCATCATGGGAAGTCCCCGCTATGAGGTGACCGGTGGCGAGATCCTGTTCAAGGGAAAAGAGTTGTTGGAGGAGACCGCAGACCAGAGAGCAAAGGACGGTATCTTTTTATCTTTCCAGAATCCGTTGGAGGTTCCCGGTGTCTCCCTGCGGAACTTTATCCGCAATGCGGTGGAGCAGAGAAGCGGTTCCCGTATCAAGCTGTGGACATTTAAAAAGGAACTGGAGAAGGCCATGGAAGTCTTACAGATGGATCCTTCCTACGGCGACCGTGACCTGAATGTCGGATTTTCCGGTGGTGAGAAGAAAAAGGCAGAGATTCTGCAGCTGCTTATGCTGAAGCCTTCGCTGGCCATTCTGGACGAGACGGATTCCGGCCTGGATGTGGATGCAGTGCGTACCGTATCCAAGGGTGTGGAAGAGTACCAGAAGGATAAAAAGGGTGCCCTGCTGATCATCACCCACAGCACCAGAATCTTAGAGTCCCTGCATGTGGACAAGACTCATGTGCTGGTGAACGGCAAGATCGTGGCATCCGGTGACGCTTCTCTCGTAGACGAGATCAACGAGCATGGTTTTGAACGTTTTCTGGAAGCGTAAAGGAGGTCGACGATCCGAATGAGTGAAAGAGAAAAGACTTATGTGGAGGACGTCAACAGAAGCATTTACGATATCCGTAATGAAGAAAAAGACGTCTACCGCATTCAGAAAGGACTGACGCCCGCCATTGTGGAAGAGATCTCCGCGAAAAAGAACGATCCCGCATGGATGGCGAATTTCCGTCTGCAGTCATTGCAGATCTATAACGAGATGGAGGTTCCCGACTGGGGCCCGTCCATCGAGGGACTGAACATGGAAGATATCGTGACCTATGTCAAGCCCAATACCCATATGAGCGCCAAATGGTCCGAGGTGCCTGAGGACATCAAGGATACTTTTGAAAAACTGGGAATCCCCCAAGCAGAGCGGAAGTCTCTGGCCGGTGTGGGTGCCCAGTATGATTCCGAACTGGTATATCATAATGTCAGAGAAGAAGTGGCAGCCCAGGGCGTGGTCTACACCGATATGGAGAGCGCTCTGAACGGGGAATATGCGGATATGGTGCGGAAGCATTTCATGAAGCTGGTGACCCCCAGAGACCACAAATTCGCAGCGCTGCACGGTGCTGTGTGGTCCGGCGGTTCTTTCGTGTATGTACCGCCCGGAGTGTCTGTGACGATTCCGCTGCAGTCCTATTTCCGACTGAATGCACCGGGAGCCGGACAGTTTGAACATACGCTGATCATTGTGGATGAGGGCGCTTATCTGCACTTTATCGAGGGATGTTCCGCCCCGAAGTACAATGTAGCGAACCTTCATGCCGGCTGTGTGGAACTGTTCGTAGGAAAGAACGCAAAGCTGCGTTATTCCACCATCGAGAACTGGTCCAAGAACATGTATAATCTGAACACCAAGCGTGCGCTGGTGGAAGAGGGAGGTACCATCGAATGGGTCTCCGGTTCCTTTGGATCCCATGTATCCTATCTGTATCCCATGAGCGTGCTGAACGGTAAGGGGGCCAGAGCGGAGTTTACCGGTATTACCTTTGCGGGAGCCGGTCAGAATCTGGATACCGGTACCAAGGTGGTCCACAATGCACCGGAGACTACTTCCTATATCAATACCAAGTCCATCTCCAAGGATGGCGGTATCAGTACCTTCCGAAGCTCTGTGGTCGTAAAGAACAGTGCGGCAAAGAGCAAATCCGCCGTATCCTGTCAGTCCCTGATGTTGGATGACAAGTCCCGTTCCGACACTATCCCGGCCATGGATATCCGTACCCAGGATGCCGATATCGGACACGAGGCAAAGATCGGCCGGATCAGCGATGAAGCGGTGTTCTATCTGATGTCCCGCGGTATCTCCGAAGAGGATGCCAGAGCCATGATCGTCAGCGGATTCGCAGACAATGTATCGAAGGAACTGCCTCTGGAGTATGCGGTGGAGATGAACAATCTGATCCGTCTGGAAATGAAAGGCAGCATTGGCTAAAGTGAGAGCAGTGTAAAAAATAAATTTTTTACACGCAACTTTGTGCCAGTGGCCCAAAGATTGCAGGTTATGAGAAAGATATAGGTAATAGTATGGAAAAAGAGTATAATATGACCATCAACCGGCTGCCCTCTAAGACATGGAACTGGCTTCGCATGAATGAGACGCAGTTGGAAAATATAGAAGTACCTGTAGCAGGAGATGTAAAGGTAAGCCTGCCGGAACAGATAACGAAAGAAGAAAACAAAGGATCCAAGCCTTGGAATGCGGATTTGGCAGGCATTGCATCCGGTATGGGTGAGGATATGGACGGTCTGCTTGCTGCAGCAGAAGTAAAAGCACAACATTATGAGGTGCCTGCGGGAGAGACAGAAGAGCAGCCGTTACTGTTGGATTATGCCTATGCACAGAACAGCTTGCAGGCCGGAGCCGTAGCGGTGAGAGCCCGGAAAAACAGTGAGATCACTGTGATCCAGGACTTTGCTTCCGACAGGGAGGCAGCAGGGCAGGCAGCGGTATCCACCAGACTGTATCTGGAAGAGGGGGCAAAGATCCGACTGATCCAGATTCAGAGACTGGGCAGCGGTTTTACCTTTATGAATGATATCGGAGCCCTGTGTGAAGAGAAAGCTTCCCTGGAAGTGATCCAGCTGATTCTCGGAGGGAAGAATACCTACCTTGGGTGCAAGACTACTTTGCAGGGCAGAGAGAGCAGCATGAATGCCGATACCGCCTATATCGTGGAGGGTGACGGCAGACTGGATATGAATTATGTGGCTCAGCATGAGGGCAAAAAGACGCAGAGCAATATGCAGGCAGGCGGTGTCCTGCGGGATCGTGCCTTCAAGCTGTACCGCGGTACCATTGATTTCAAATGGGGTGCCAAGGGTGCAGTAGGCAACGAAAAAGAGGATGTACTTTTATTATCCAATGACGTAGTGAACCAGACCATTCCCCTGATCCTCTGTTCGGAGGAAGATGTGGAAGGTAATCACGGTGCCACCATCGGTAAACTGGATGATGAGCTGCTGTTCTATTTAGAGAGCCGTGGCATGAATAGAGAGCAGATCTATGAAATGATGGCCATGGCCAAAGTGGATGCGGTCTGCCGCAAGATTCCCGATGCGGCTGCACGGGCAAAGGTACAGGAGTTCCTGGGCAGAGCAGGCGAAGAAGAGGAAACGGAAGAGTAAGATAACAGGAGGAAGTATGACGACTTCAATCAGCGAGATCCGTAAGGATTTTCCTCTGCTTATGAATAACGATGTGATTTATCTGGACACGGCGGCGACTTCCCAGAAGCCGTCCTGTGTTCTGGAGGCAGAGAGAACATTTTATGAAAAATACAATGCCAATCCCCTGCGCGGATTATACGAGCTGGGGGAGGCGGCAACCGAAAAATACGAAGAGGCCAGAGAGACGGTCAGGGAGTTCCTGAATGCGAAAGAGGCAGCGGAGATCGTTTTCGTCCGTAATGCCACGGAAGCGCTGAATCTGGTGGCCTACAGTCTGGGTTCTCTGGTACTGAAGCCCGGGGATGAGATCCTGGTGAGCATTATGGAGCACCACAGCAATCTTCTGCCCTGGCAGCAGGCGGCAGTCAGAACCGGAGCCGTGGTAAAATATTTAGAGTGCACCGAGGATGGAAAATATACCGAGGAGGCCTTCCGTGCGGCTCTGAGCGACCGTACGAAGATCGTGGCCATGACCCAGGTATCCAATGTGCTGGGCTGTAAAAATGACGTCAAACGTTTTGCACAGATCGCCCATGAGGCTGGCGCTTATTTTGTGGCGGACGGAGCCCAGAGCGTTCCCCATATGGCAGTGGATGTACAGGATCTGGACGTGGATTTCCTGGCATTTTCCGGACACAAGATGTATGCACCCATGGGAATCGGTGCGTTATATGCGAAGAGAGAACTGCTGGAACAGATGCCTCCTTTTCTGTGCGGTGGTGAAATGATCGATTCCGTCAGCCGTACCGGAGCTGTGTGGGCGGAAGTGCCCCATAAGTTCGAGGCCGGCACGGTAAACGGTGCCGGAGCCTATGCACTGGCAGAAGCGATCCGTTACGTGCAGAAGATCGGTTTTGATTTCATCGAAGAGAGAGAAGCAAAACTGACAGCACTGCTGATGGATGGCATGAAGGAGATTCCGGCAGTACACATTCTTGGCTCGCAGAAAGCCGAGGATCATCATGGTATTGTGACCTTCAAGCTGGATGGCGTGCATCCTCATGATGTGGCTTCTATTCTGGATGCGGATCATATCGCAGTGCGGGCGGGACATCATTGTGCCCAGCCGCTGTTGCAGCATCTGAAAGTATTGTCCACCACCAGAGTAAGCTTAGGTGTCTACAATACAGAAGAAGAGATCCAGGCATTTTTGGAAAGCCTTGCAAAGATAAGGAGACAGATGGGCTATGGAGAATAAGACATTTTATAATGAGATCCTGACGGAACACAATCTGCATCCGTATCACAAGCACAAGCTGGAGGATGCCAATCTGGTGCTGGAAGGCGTCAATCCCAGCTGCGGTGATGATATTTTTCTGGAGCTGAAGGTGGAGGACGATGTGGTCGTTGACGGCGCTTTCGAAGGGGACGGCTGTGCCATTTCTCAGGCTTCCGCGGACATGATGCTGGAGCTGGTCATCGGCAGAAGCAAGGACGAAGCACTGCATCTGGCAGATCTGTTTTTAAAAATGATCAAGGGAAGTATCACCGAGGAAGAACGGGACGAACTGGAAGAAGCCTCCGTATTGCAGGATATCGCCCACATGCCCGCCCGGGTAAAATGTGCGGTGCTTGGCTGGCATACCATGCAGGAACTGCTGAATGCAAAGGATAAATAGGAAATAGAAAATAAAGATGCATCTTGCACAGCCTTCCGGGATACGTTACAATAAAAAAAGAAGTGTACAAAAAGCGGGGGACTGTGCATGGAGATGGTTATTGAATTTCTGGAAAACGTGATGAACAATATTGTGCAGGTGGCAATACTGTTCTTTGAATTTGTCGGAGTGATCGTTATTATTCTCTCCGGCCTGAAAGGATTTTACAATTATGTGCGTCGGGTGCCGGATATGAAGATCACTCTGGCGCAGGGACTTGCTGTGGGGCTGGAATTCAAGCTGTGCAGTGAGATCCTTAAGACCGTTATTGTCAGAGACTGGAAGGAGATCGTTACCGTAGCGGGTATCATCGGACTCCGGGCAGCCCTGACTTTCCTGATCCATTGGGAGATCAAGGAAGAAAAGAATCATTCCTGAAAAACAGCAAGCAGCTGATGAAAAATCGGCTGCTGTTTTTTTACTTTATAGGAAAGTTCTCCTTCGGAGAACCCTTGAATTGAAAATGGCCCGCACGGAGG
>JBNMJR010000112.1:0-8044 GCA_050873925.1 Acetatifactor sp. | reverse complement strand
TTCTTGTCCAGTCAAAAACGGGCATAAAGTTATAGCAGACAAGATGAATGTCTTCTTCTCCGAGATGTTTTAATGTTTCAATATAGTTGTCGATATAAAAATCTCTGTCAGAATCACCAATTTTTATGGAATCGTGAATATTCACGCTTTCAATTCCCATAAGGGAAAGTCCTGCCTGTTCGATTTCTTCTTTTAGTGCATGGATACGGGAACGGGACCATACCTCTCCAGGAGAAGTATCATATAGAGTTGAGATAACCCCGGTAACACCAGGAATCTGTCGGATCTGTTTTAAAGTTACGGTATCGAAGCTGGAACCATACCAGCGTAATGTCATTTGCATAATGAAAATCCTCCTTGTAGGGAATGTTTTGGTTTCGTTCTTTGTTGTCTCTACTATAACAGAATGGTAAATGCAGTAAAATAGCATGAATTGCTTGAAATAGTGCAAAAATTGCTCTATAGTACAGAGCATAAGGAGACAACAGAAATGAACCTGAGCGGAAAAAACAGCCTGCGCTACCGGGATGCGGCGGACGAACGGCAATATATGCTGAGTGGTGACTATGAAGTCTACGAGAAAGTGGGAGAACCCATCGGAGCGGTGGCATTTCATTATCATGATTTTTACGAACTGATCTATATTATGGAGGGGGAATTTTCGTCTCTGATCGAGGATCGGGCGGTGCGGATGCGGAAAGGGGATTTTCTCCTGATCGACAAAAATGTCATGCACAAATACCATCCCACGGAGAAAAAAATGGATTCTTCGAGGCGGATCATTCTGTGGATCAGTGACCAGATGTTGAAGGAGCTGGCGGGGGGAGAATCCTTTCTGGCGGAATGTTTCTGGGGAGAGGGACCGAAGCTGTATCATTTTCCCATCTATTATGAAGAGATCCTGCGGGGATTTCTGTTAAAGCTGGCCATGTCGGAGATCCTGGAAGGGGCGGATATGCAAAGCAGCGGGATCCGGAAGGTGATGGACAAAGGTAATTTAAGCCTGTTCTTCGGTTATCTGAATGTGCTGTGTAAAAGAGAGGAATACTTGTCTTCCACCCAGGAGATCGTGGATCATCCGCTGGTGGAGCAGGTGACGGGCTATATCGAAACCCATATCGGTGAGGAGATCACCGTGGAGGATGTGGCGGAGGCCGTGCATATGAGTAAGTTTTATTTCCTGCGGAAATTCAAGGAGATCACCGGTATGACGGTGCATAACTTTATTGTGAACAAGCGGATCATTGCGGCCTGTCAGGCTATGACGGAGGGGAAGAGCATTACCGAGAGCTGGCAGATGACCGGGTTTGCCGATTATTCTTCGTTCCGGCGGAATTTCCGGAAAATCTATGGCATTTCCCCCAGAGAATACCGGGAAAATAACCGTAACTTGATTATTTCCCAGTAAAGGGGTAGAATATCAAAGGCAACAAGAACAAATGATCTATAGGAATACTTTAGGAATTACAGGAGAAAAAGAAATGAGTGAAAATAAAAAGAAGATCCGGAATGGTTTTTATACAGGAGAGAGACCTCTGTTCCATGAGGAGCATTTGGAGATCGAGGATACGATCTTCGGAGAAGGCGAATCTCCGTTAAAAGAAAGCAATGACATTACCCTGAAAAACAGTATGTTCCAGTGGAAGTATCCGTTGTGGTACAGCAAAAATATTGTGGCAGAGGACTGCACCTGGGCGGAGATGGCAAGAGCAGGTGTCTGGTATACGGACAATCTGCAAGTGAAAAATGCCATGATCGAGGCACCGAAGAATTTCCGCAGATGTAAGGAACTTGTGCTGGATCATGTATTTCTGCCAAATGCGGAGGAGACCCTGTGGAACTGCCAGAAGGTCACCATGAAAGAGGTCAGCGCAAAGGGAGACTATTTCGCCATGAACTGCAGCGATATGCAGATCTCGGATTTTGAGCTGGTGGGCAATTATTCCTTTGACGGTGTGAAAAATGTGGAGATCCATCATGCGAAGATGCTGTCCAAGGATGCCTTCTGGAATTCTGAGAATGTGACGGTGTACGATTCCTTTATTTCCGGGGAATATCTGGGATGGAACGCGAAGAATCTGACGCTGATCAACTGCACCATCGAAAGTCTGCAGGGCATGTGCTATATTGAGAATCTGGTGATGAAGAACTGCAAGCTGTTAAATACGACATTGGCATTTGAATATTCCACCATTGACGCGGAGATCGCCAGCGGGATCACCAGTGTGCTGAATCCCGCCTCCGGCATTCTGCGGGCGGAAGGAATCGATACGCTGATCCTGGATCCTGCGAAGATCGATCCGGCAAAGACACAGATCGTGTGTGACAAGGTTGGATGCAGACTGGACAAAAATCCGGAGGAGAGTGTGGAAAATTAATATGAGCAGTATTTTTGATAAAGAGATCAACCGCCGGGGCACCGGCAGTATGAAATGGAATGTGGGAGCGGAGGAGCTTCCCATGTGGGTGGCGGATATGGATTTCGAGACCGCCCCTGCAGTGACGAAGGCTATCATGGATCGGGCAGCACAGGGAATCTACGGCTATACGGAAGTCTCTGAGGAGTGGTATAAGGCGTATCAGAACTGGTGGCGGGACAGACATCATTTTCCTATCGAAAAAGACTGGCTGATCTTCTGTACCGGTGTGGTACCGGCCATTTCCAGCATTGTACGTAAGATGACCACCGCGGCGGAAAAGATCGTGGTCATGACACCCTGTTACAATATCTTTTTCAATTCCATTGTGAACAACGGCAGGAACGTGCTGGAGAGCAGACTGCGCTATGAAGACGGAACATACAGCATTGATTATGAGGATCTGGAGCAGAAGCTTGCGGATCCCCAGACCAGTATGCTGATCCTCTGCAATCCTCACAACCCGGTGGGGAAGATCTGGGACAGAGAGACGCTGGAACGTATCGGAGAACTGTGTTTTAAGCATCATGTGCTGGTGCTGTCGGATGAGATTCACTGTGATATTACGAGACCCGGGACGGAGTATATCCCCTTTGCTTCCGTATCCGAACATTGTAAAAATAACAGCATCACCTGTGTGGCACCCACGAAGACCTTTAATCTGGCAGGGCTCCAGACGGCAGCAGTGATCGTGCCGGATGAGACCTTAAGACACCGGGTGAACCGGGGACTGAATACGGACGAGGTGGCGGAGCCCAATGTGTTCGCGGCCATTGCTCCCATTGCGGCATTTGAGCAGGGCGGAGCATGGCTGGATGAGTTGCGGGAATATCTGTGGGAGAATCGTAAGGTCGCGGAAGACTTTATCCGCACGGAGATCCCGGAACTAACGACGGTGTCTGCGGATGCCACTTATCTGTTGTGGATCGACTGCAATGCTCTGTCCGGAGATCTGTCGGAACTGGCGGACTTTATCCGTAGGGAGAGCGGACTGTTCGTCTGTGACGGCAGAGAGTACGGCAACGGCTACGGGTTCCTGCGCATGAACCTGGCATGCAGAAGGAAACTGGTCAGAGAGGGACTGAAACGCCTGAAGAAAAGCATTGATAATTATCAGAACCGAAATTAGCGCAAAGTAATGCAAAAAACTGTCGAAATATGTTATACTGTATCTATTGTGCACGGAACACGAAGATAACAAATGATAGAAGAACATAGGGAATTATTATGGAAAATTATCAGGAACAGTATAAACAGGAATTACACCAGCAGGAGATCAACTCCAACTTACGGACACTGAAAGGATTTTTCTGGATTTTTGCGACGATTCTGATTCTCTGGCTGCTGACGCTGGTGAGAGTCTTTATCGTGGATGCCGGAATTTTTACCATGGCAGCAGGGCTGGCGGTGGTGATGGGAATTCCTGTTTTATACATTTATAAAAAAGTGGATCTGTCAAAGCATTGGGTAAAGTATGTGTTTCTTACACTGATCTGCGTGATCTCGGCGATCATTGCGGCATTTTTGTCTTTCCATGCCGTGTTTATCTATGTACTGCCGCTTTTGCTGGCAGTGCAGTACCGGGAGAGGATGACACTTTGGATCACCTATGTTGTGAATGACGTGACCATGACCATCAGCATGGTGGCCGGATTTTATCACGGGATCTGTGATCTGAACCTGCTGCTTGGGAGCAATCATACCAGAGCCTGGTATATGGAGCAGTGGATGGCGGGTACACTGCAGTTCGGGTTTGAGCCGGATCCGGTGTTCGTGATCTTGTTCTACGGAGCGCTGCCCCGGGCGGTGATCCTTCTGATGTTCACCGTTATTTTGCGTTATATCAGCATCAGCAGTCATGAGGATGCACAGCGGATCGCCGATCTGACCTACCGCAAGGAGACCGATCTGGGCACCCATGTATATAACAAGAACAAATATGAGGAAATGATCGAGGGCTATTATCCGCAGGTGGACAGGCTGGCGGCTATTTTCTGGGATGTGAATAATCTGAAATGTGTCAACGACAAATACGGGCATGCTGCCGGAGATGTACTGATCCAGACATTGTCTTCCGTATTATATGAATTATCCACGGACAGACGTAAAGTCTATCGTGTAGGTGGGGACGAATTCGTCATGCTGATCGAGAATCCGGTGGAAACGGAGATCCAGTCTATGGTCGAGTCCGTCAGTGCCGCATTGCAGGAGAAGGACAGCCAGGGAGAGATGCCGATCTCCAGTGCCGTGGGCTGGGCGGAAGGCTGTGGAACTGAAGTTCGCAAGATCGTCAACGAGGCGGATGCGAAGATGTATGAGAATAAAAATCGCGGAAAGGGAGGCAGAATATGATGGCAAACTGGGTAAGTGCGGGCTGTGGCGTCATTGCCAATGAACTGGCGCAGGCCATGGAAAAAAGAGGACAGAAGCTGTATGGTGTCGTGAACCGGACGCAGGAGAAGGCAGTGGCTTTTGCGGAAAAATACGGCGTGCAGAAGGTGTTTACGAGTTTTGAGGATGTATGCGCGGATCCTGCGGTGGATATTATTTATATTTCCACACCCCATAATACCCATATTCAGTTCTTGCGGAAGGCTCTGGCAGCAGGCAAACATGTATTGTGCGAGAAATCCATTACGCTGAATTCCGAAGAACTGGAAGAGGCGGTACAGCTGGCGAAGGAGCATGGTGTGGTGCTGGCGGAAGCCATGACAATCTACCATATGCCCATTTATAAAGAACTGAAAAAGCGCGTGGATGCCGGAGATTTCGGAGAATTGCGTGTGATACAGATGAATTTCGGAAGTTATAAGGAATATGATATGAAGAACCGGTTCTTTAACCGGAATCTGGCCGGCGGAGCTCTGCTGGATATCGGTGTGTATGCCCTTTCTTTTGTCAGAATGTTCTTAAGTTCCTGTCCGGATCAGATCACATCCCAGGTGAAACCGGCACCTACCGGTGTGGACGAGCAGGCGGGGATCCTTCTCATGAATCCGGAACAGGAGATGGCCACGGTCACATTATCCCTGCATGCCAAGCAGCCCAAGCGGGGCATGATTTCTTTCGACAAGGCTTACGTGGAAATGTACGAGTATCCCAGAGGGCAGAAAGCGGTGATCACTTACACCGAAGACGGTCATACGGAGGAGATCACGGCGGGGGCCACGGCAGACGCACTGGTATATGAAGTGGAGGATATGGAACAGGCCATTACCGGACATCCGGAATTGATGAAACTGGAGCTTACCGAGGATGTTATGAAGATGATGACCCGGATCCGTAAGGATTGGGGACTGACCTACCCGGAGGAAGAGTAGAGAATGGAAAAAAATCTGACCACAGGCAGTGTCTGGAAAACAATCTTTTATTTTTCACTGCCGTATTTTTTCTCCTATTTTTTACAGACTCTGTATGGGATGGCGGACCTGTTTATCATTGGACAGTTCAACGGAGTGGACAGTACCACGGCGGTATCCATCGGCAGTCAGGTCATGCATATGCTGACCGTGATGATCGTTGGGCTGGCCATGGGATCCACGGTCATGATCGGCAGAGCTGTGGGTGGCAATGACAGGAAACAGGTGAATCTGGCGGTGGGGAATACGGTCACTCTGTTCGTGACGGTATCCCTGGTGCTGATGGCGGGACTTCTGCTGGCAGCAGGCGGCATCGTGAGTGTGATGTCCACCCCGGAGGAAGCGTTGGCCGGTACGAAACAGTATCTGATGATCTGCTTTGCGGGAATTCCGTTTATCACGGCCTACAACATTATCAGTTCCGTCTTTCGTGGCATGGGAGATTCGAAAAGCCCCATGTATTTTATCATTGTGGCCTGTATCTGCAATATTGTACTGGATTATGTGTTTATCGGAGCACTTTCCATGGGGGCTGCCGGTGCGGCACTGGGAACGACATTGTCTCAGGTGATCAGTGTGATCATTGCCCTGACGGTTATCTTATATAAAAAAATGATCCCGGGATTCCGGAAAGCGGATCTGAAACCGCAGAAGGAGATGCTGGGGAAAATCTTAAAGGTGGGTGTACCGGTATGTTTACAGGACGGATTCATCCAGATTTCGTTTTTAGTGATCACGATCTTCGCAAATCTGCGAGGCATCAATGATGCGGCAGCAGTGGGAATCGTGGAGAAGCTGATCGGGATTCTGTTCCTGGTGCCTTCTTCCATGCTGTCCACGGTATCCGCGCTTTGCGCCCAGAATATGGGAGCCGGGAAGCATGACCGGTCGTTAAAGACATTACAGTATGCAGTGACCATTGCTGTGGGCTTTGGTCTGGTGGCGGCATCTTTGATGCAGTTCTTCGCAGGACCCGCGGTTGGGCTGTTTACGAAGGATGCGGAAGTGATGCGGCTGGGCGGACAGTATATGCGCAGTTATGTATGGGATTGTGTGTTTGCGGGCGTGCATTTCTGCTTCAGTGGATATTTCTGTGCCTATGGATTGTCGGGGATTTCCTTTATTCACAATGTGGCATCCATTTTGCTGGCGAGAATTCCGCTGGCTTACTGGGCATCCACTCATTTTGCCGATACCCTGTATCCCATGGGATGGGCGGCACCGGCAGGCTCCATGATCTCTGTGGTGATCTGCGTGGCAGCCTTTGCATGGAGCCGTTGCAGCGTGTCTATGGAAGCGGGATAGCATTGTAAAGTATTGAGGGATTCGATCCGGAAGAACTGACCGGTACAGTCAGAAGAGCTTCTGTGGGTTGGATCCCTTTTTCGGTATACAGGGTGCCGTAGAGATCGAAGATAAAATTGCGATACATGAAAAACCTCATTTTCTTATGATGAAATAACTTATTCTCAGGAAACCCGGAGCGGCTCTTTTCGCAACCGGGGACGGAGCCGATAGATATCGTGTAGCATTTCTTGCATTTTTCAACAATTAAAAATATAATGTAACTATTCAGAGCCATGAAATATTAGCGGATGCGATTTTGCGAATACGGCGCTGAATAGTTACATGGAATAAATAACAGGAGCGATAAATGATACGAAACACAGGTCTGGGAAGGAGACTTCTGGCAGTGGGAATCGTGCTTGCACTTGGCATGACCGGCTGTGGAACAGACAATGAGATAGATCTGACCGGGACGCAGGAGACAGGAACAGAGGTGATGGCCACGGTGGATTCCGCAGAGGGGACTGCCATCGGGGAGAATGCACCGGATGTCACGGATGGGGATGCGGCAACCGCGGGAGATGCAGAACAGGCAGGAGCCGCGGAGAAGACGGACGCATTATCCGGGACAGAAGAAACACGGGGACAGGAACCACAGTCTACAAAGGTGCCCTGGCAGGAGCAGACCACGGCGGACCGCATGGCGGGACGGACGAAGGTAAAGGGGATCTATGTCACCGGCCCGAAGGCCGGCAGTGCCGGGATGGAAGATTTGATCCGACTGGTGGATGAGACGGAACTGAACGCCATGGTCATCGATGTGAAGAACGACGAGGGAAATGTGACGTTCCGGCTGACCAATGAGGAGATCCCACAGGACATTCCCGTGCTGGACCGGATATCGGAAATGCAGGCCGGAGTGCGCTATATCCGGGATATTCAGGCTTTGATGCAGGAATTGAAGGACCATAATATTTATAC
>JBNMJR010000111.1:0-8046 GCA_050873925.1 Acetatifactor sp. | reverse complement strand
CTCCGAAGCCGCCTCTTCCATGCCGGACAGCCATTCCGCCGTCACACTGCGAATCGCCTCCGCCCGCGCTGCGGCCTCTTCTTTCGTCTGATCGTAAGTGCCTGCAAAGTCGATCCCTACGGTTTTCTCCCCTCTGGAATATTTGGTATAAGTATATCCTGTGGTATAAAAGATTTCCGGATGATCGATCAGCACACACTGAAAGACCTTGTCAATATCCTGTTCATCCATTCCCTGCTCCAGCGGCTCCGTGGACAGTTTGATCGTGTCGTCCATAGACCCAAGCGCCTGCTCGATCTCCTGATACCAGATCTGTTCCTGCGCATCCAGACTCTCATATGCAAAACGAGAGCCTCCCTCCTCCAGGAGGGAAAAGCTCTCTGTATTGTCATTTTCCGCAGCCGCCGTCTCCTGCACAGGCAGAGTGTCTATCCGTGATTCGGGCAGCACGATGGTCTGGGGTACTTCCTGCAGAACCTCCTGCGAGGAGCATCCTGTCAAAAGCAGTAACATCAGAATTCCGGCACATAATTTTAACTTATTCCGCATTCTATCCCCCTACACACTTTTTATTTTCACTGATTAATTGCGTCCGAACTCCGTCAGCACCAGTCCCTTATTACGGTCCAGAGTCATGCCGATGCTCCAGGAATTGACGAACAGCAACAAAGGATTGCCCTTCATGTCCTTGACCTTCTTCATATCGGAAGTACCGGACAGCTTGGCCAGGTCGATCTCGTCCTTATTCTCGATCCAGCGGATATGCTCATAGGGCAGATTCTCCAGACGGATCTCTACGTTGTATTCGTTCTCCAGACGGTATTTTAATACATCGAACTGCAGCACGCCTACCACGCCTACGATGATCTCTTCCAGACCGGTGTTGAACTCCTGGAAGATCTGGATGGCACCTTCCTGTGCGATCTGCTCCACGCCCTTGACAAACTGTTTTCTCTTCATGGTATCCACCTGACGCACTCTGGCAAAATGCTCCGGTGCGAAGGTCGGGATACCTTCATACTGGAACTTCTCCTTGGGCATGCACAGGGTATCTCCGATGGAGAAAATACCGGGATCAAACACACCGATAATATCTCCGGCATAAGCCTCGTTTAAGATCTTACGTTCATCCGCCATGATCTGCTGGGGCTGGGATAATCTCATGACCTTATTGCCCTGCACATGGCGCACTTCCATGTTGGCATCGAATTTGCCGGAGCAGATACGCATGAACGCAATACGGTCTCTGTGGGCTTTGTTCATGTTGGCCTGAATCTTGAAGACAAAGGCACTGAACTCATGCTCCGTCGGATTGATCATACCGATGTCCGCTTTTCTGGGCAGCGGCGTGGTAGTCATATTCAGGAAATGCTTTAAGAAGATCTCCACACCAAAGTTGGTCAGTGCGGATCCGAAACATACCGGTGTCAGATTACCCTTCTGCACTTCCTCCAGATCGAATTCTGCGCTGGCACCGTCCAACAGCTCCACTTCGCCTAACAGCTTGTCCGCAGCGTCCTCTCCGATCAGTTCCTTCAGATGTTCTTCGTCCTGAATGGGAATCTCGGTGGAAGTTCCTTCCTTCGTTCCCTTTTCCGTATCGGAATAAGCGATCACGCACTTTTTCTCACGGTCGTAGACACCCTGGAACTCCTTGCCGGATCCGATGGGCCAGTTGATGGGGCAGGTGGCAATGCCAAGCTCCTTCTCGATATCATCCAGCAGTTCGAAAGTATCTCTTGCCTCACGGTCCATCTTGTTGATGAAGGTGAAAATAGGGATCTTACGCATGACGCAGACCTTGAACAGTTTTCTCGTCTGGGCCTCAACACCCTTGGAAGCGTCGATGACCATGACCGCGGAGTCCGCTGCCATCAGGGTACGGTAGGTATCCTCGGAGAAGTCCTGATGTCCCGGGGTATCCAGAATGTTGATGCAGTAGCCGTCATATTCAAACTGCAAAACGGAAGAAGTAACGGAAATACCTCTGTCCTTCTCGATCTGCATCCAGTCGGATACCGCATGTCTGGCCGTTGCCTTACCCTTTACGCTTCCTGCCAGATTGATGGCTCCTCCGTAGAGCAGGAACTTCTCGGTCAGGGTCGTCTTACCGGCATCGGGGTGGGAAATAATGGCAAACGTCCGGCGGCGGTTGATCTCTTCTGTATAATTATTACTCACTACTATAGTCCTCCAAATATATCTATAAATCTATTTTCGCAGCTTTCGGAAATCTGCTTTCTATGACGGATCTGCTTTCAGAACGGAAGTTCCCTCAAACTCCGGTTTGATTCCGAAATAATCCAGTACTGTGGCTCCGATATCGGAGAAAGTCGGTCTCGTTCCGCGGTTGCCCGGTGTCACAGGCGCACCGTACATAAGAAACGGAGTATATTCTCTGGTATGATCCGTGGTGGCCGTATAAGCGGGATCGCAACCGTGGTCTGCCGTGATCATCAGAATGTCATCCGGCTTCATGTGTGCCTGAATTTCCGGCAGCTTTTCGTCAAAATAAGCCAGTGCCTTCGCATAACCGTCCACGTCTCTTCTGTGACCGTAGAGCATATCGTAGTCCACCAGATTGATAAAGCAGAGTCCCTCGAAATCCTTGTCCAGATATTCCAGAGTCCGCTCGATGCCTTCCGCATTGCCGGAAGTATATACATGCTCGGTAATACCCTTGCCCACGAAAATATCCTGGATCTTGCCCACGGCAATGACATCCTTGCCGGCAGCCTTCAGCTGATCCAGCATGGTCACTGAGGGAGGCAGCAGAGAAAAGTCATGTCTTCTGGGGGTACGGGTATAGTGTCCGCTCTCACCGACAAAAGGTCTGGCAATGACACGGCCCACACCATGTTCTCCCTGTAAGATCTGTCTGGCGATACGGCAATAATCATATAACTGCTCCACGGGAACCACATCCTCGTGGGCAGCGATCTGGAATACACTGTCCGCAGAAGTATACACGATCAGTTTGCCGGTGCGCACGTGCTCGTCCCCGTAATCCGCAATGACCTGCGTGCCGGAGTAAGGCTTGTTGCACAGCACATCTCTGCCGGTACGGATCCGGAACTCTTCCAGTACTTCCTCGGGAAAGCCGTTCGGATAGGTAGGCAGAGGCTTGGGAGAATAGATGCCTGCGATCTCCCAGTGTCCTATGGTCGTGTCCTTTCCGCGGGAACGCTCCGTCATACGGGTATAAGCTGCCGTGGGATGGTCTGTTTTCTCTCCCACTTCCACTCCGTCGATATTAAACAAACCCATGTTTTTCATATTTTCCATATGAAAATAAGGACTCTTCGACACGCTTCCCAGTGTATTTACATTGATGTCACCGTAAGCTGCGGCATCCGGCATTTGGCCGATACCGAAGCTGTCCAATACAATTAAAAAGACTCTCTTCATATTTTTATTCCTTTGGTCAAGTCAGGTTATTATGATACCATCCAGATTGTTCCGTGCTTTGCTCTCCCACAATCTGGACCGCATTCGTAATCCGCTCATTTTTCTACGAAAAATGGCTGCTTACTCATGTGGTACGGGTCTCGAATCTCCGGATGCTCCCGCAAGCGAGCTTGCATCGCACCGTCGACTCTCGATCCTTGGTATCATAACATAATTTTTCCCCTATGTACACAAAAATATCACTGTGCAATGGTGCTGATGACGATATTTTCCGCCGCAATATCCGTCTTTCTTTTTACAATGTCTTCAATCTGTGCCCGCTGTACATCCGTCAGCTCTGCCGCATTGACCACCACATCCACGGCATCTCCGTTGATGCTGACCACAGCTTCACTGAAGCCTTTCGCCTGCAGAAGTACCTCTGCCGCCGCTTCCTTTTCCGCGATATCGGTCATGCGCACCATGCTGTCCACGGCTTCCTGCTTCTGGGCATCACTGAGTTCCGTACTGTTGATGATCTCCAATAAGGTCTCTTTATTCCGGGCTCTGGTCTGCTCTTTGGAAAGTCTTGCGGCAGACAGTACCTCCACCCCGTTCGTTCCGGTCAGCACCGCTTCCCCGGGAATCTCCCCTTCGTCCGGCGTAGCCTCCGCCACCTGCATATCTTCATCCAGATAATCTTCCATGACGATCTCCACATCCGAATCCAGGCTTTCCATATCTGTGACAATATCTGTGGAATCCACTGCGCTGAGATCTTCTGTATCATCCGACGCCAGATACTCCTTTTCCAGGTTGGTCCCCGCAAACTGCAGATAACCTGCAATGGCTATCATGATGGCAAGTGCGGTAATCATAAGCTGATTCTTCTTAATTAAGTTTTTCACTGCGTTCCCCTTTTCCAAAGGCCTGTATCTGCCTTCTTGATTTTATACTCTATTGTATGTACCCGTCTGGGCGGATATGTTTCCTGTGACTCATTTTTCCAGCACCTTGACTTTGTGGGCTTCCACCCCGAAAAGTGCCTGCGCGATCTGAGTGATCTCGCTGGTCATATTGCCTTTTCCGGCACCTTCCGCCACCACCAGCACACCCTCTACTTTGGGTGTGATCGTCTTCACTACAAAGGGAGAACCCTGATTACCGTCCTGATAGACGGTCTGGTATCCGGTATTGGAAGAGTTCACGGTACGGGTTCCTCCGGCAGAGTCCTGTTCTTCTGTCTGGGAACGTTCCGCGGTCATGTCTTTCTCCACGATTCTTTCCTCTGAAGATTCCAGGGTGATCATAACTTCCACTTCTCCCAGCCCCCGGACGGATTCCAGCATTTTTTTCAGTTTTTCTTCGAGATAGGCAGTATATTCCTCCGTACTTCCTGCGGTCACCGCCCGGGTCTGTACCTCTACTGCATCCTGCTGTGTCGCACCTTCCGTTCCGGAGGAAGTGAAAATTCCGGTATTGTACTGCTCTGCGGTCTCTGTGCCGGAGGAAGCCGCCTGCGGATTCTCCTTTTTCACCGGCAGGGCGACGATAAACAATAAAACGCCTAACAGCACCAGGATCAGCAGGTTGTCCCGCCGGAACCATTTCGGAGGACCGGAACTGCCTGCACTGTTGCCTGTACCTATGCTGCCTGTGATCTTTTCCCAGAATTCTCTCATTGCTTCTCACCTCTTTTTCTTTTCCTTCCCCGACTCCGGTCGTTCCCATGAGCTTACGGAAGGCTTCTCCATCATTCCAGCCGGATCGGTGCAATTTCCACATGGATTCCGTCCGTTTCCGCACTTTCCGTATTCGTTTTCTTCTGATCCGAGGCTTTCCCACCATTTTCTCCCGTAACATCTCCCGGTGCAGAAGCTTGCTCCTTCGCATTTGCCGGGTCATATCCGTCCCCGGCTTCTTCCGCCACGGCTGCTGCCGTATTCCCGATTTTCTCCTGTGAATGTTCCGCCTGTTCGGAGGCCCGGGTCAGCACGGCCTGCAATTCTTCCGTAAATCCCGCCACCTGTTCCTGTGCATTCCAGCCGTCTCCGCCACCAAACATGGTCAGAACAGGCTGTAATAACTGCAGCAACAGCATAACGGATAACAACAATTTTAAATATTTATCATAGGATTCTTTCGGTCGGAAATGCACCACTGTCTGTGCACAGATCAGGAAGATCCCGGCCTGTCCGATCACCCGGTATAACCACTGCATTTTTTCACATCCCCCTGCTTCCGATAGCCAAAAGTGCCAATGTGATCAGGAACAACAGCATGGCCGTGCCGGCGGTGCGAAACAGAAGCATCCCGGCATTTCCCATGTGATCCGTGCAGTTGGTCACCCTCTTGTCGCTGACGATTCCCATAAAAGCTGCCGCGCACTTGATCAAAAGGGCGGTGAACAAAATTCCCAGAAGGGGAGCCGCACAGGCAGTAAGCAACAGTAACAGCAAAAGCACACCGATGCTGTTACGGATCACAACGGCTGAGCCTACCGCCAGCTCCAACAGCCCGTCCGCCGTATTTCCGATCCCCGGCAGTGCCGAAAGTGCCTTTTCCACAGCGGAGGTCTTCACAGAATCCAATACCGGTGTGATCAGGGACTGGAACACACTGATACCTGTGACCACGCCCAGAGAAGCCTTCAGGATCCACCCCACCGCCTTTTCCAGCAATTCTGTTAAAAGAGTCAGCTTTTCCTCCACCCAGATCCCGTTGATCATAGTCAACAGGCCGTAGCTGTAAATTAACGGCAATACCACGCCCAGCAGAATTTTTTCCGTACCGTAGATCAAAAGCAGCATCAGCTGATACCCTGCCCCCACTGTGACCGGTCCCGATGCCACTCCCACCGCCAGAAGATACGTGGGAACCATTAATCTTACAAACAGCACCACATTTTCCATGGTATCCCTTGCGATTTCCAGAATTCCGGAAAAGCATTGCAGCAGGATCACTCCCATGAGCAGATAGATAAAATAAAAACTCAGATCCGCGATCTGATGCTTGTCGAAGACCTCCACAAAATGGATCAGCAGCGCGGAAAGGATCCCCAGTACGATCAGCCAGATCAGAATATTTTTTCTGCCTGCGGCGTAAGCCCCCATTCCCTGTATCACCTCCTGCAACAGACTTCCCGCGGCCCCCAGCACATCCCCCTGTAACAGCCGTCCCATCAGTTCCGACACAGAGATCCGAAAAGTGGGAAACAGCTTCTGCATCCCCTGTTCCAGTTCCTCCATGCCATATTCCTGCCACATTGCATCCATTGATCTCTCACTCCTATAAAATGCCATAGATCTGCCGGATCACCGCAAGCAGGATCGGCAGTCCCGCAAACAGTACCGAAAGCTTCCCCAGAATCTCGATCTGATCCGATACCGCCGCAAATCCGGCATCCTTGCATATTCCGGCGCTGAATTCACACAGATAGGTGATCCCCACGACTTTCATCAGAATGCCGAGATATCCTTTGGCATCCCCGAGATATTGCTGTAATCCCGCGAACTCCTCCAGCAGCTGTCCCGCCAGTCCCAGCACATAGGAAAACACCAGCACGCTCAGGGCAAATCCCACGAGCAACGCATATTCCGGCCGCTGTTGCTTAAACTGTATGGCAAACAGCACCCCGGCGATCCCCAGCAATGCGATCTTAATGATCTCTGCCATCTTCCCCTCCTATTTCTGTGCAGCCTTAAAACGAAAACAGGGTCTGTACGGTAGTAAACAGATCATAGATATAAGGAACGATCCAGCTAAGGACCAGGATCAGTCCCGCCAGACTGATCAGGAAAGCATGTTCCTCTCTGCCGCTGTGTTTTAAGACCTGGCTGAGTATCGTCACAAGGATTCCTACCGCCGCTATTTTAAAGATCAGTCCTATTCCCATCTTTTCCCGTCCTTTTCTCTTCTCTCTGTGGGCTCCGCCGGATTCAGACCAGCAGTAACAGTAACAGCAGGCCGCTCATGGCCCCCAGTCCTACGGAAAGCCTGCACTTCTGCGTGATCTCCCGCTGCTGCATGTCCACCGCATGTTCCAGTCCCTGTCTGGACAATTCGATACTCCTTATCTGCATGGTCTCATCCACATACCCCTCTTTTTCCGCAAACCGTAAAAATTCGTCAATGTCTTCTTTTTTCAGAGGAAGTGTCCGCAGCTGTCTGCGGAAGCTTTTCTCCGCCAGTTCCAGAAAGCCGGCATCCTCCGACTCCGTATATTCCCGGTATACCTCGGTGCAGATCTCCCCCAGCCTGTCTCCCCGCTGCCTGCCGATCTGCCGGCAGCATTCCGGAAGGGTGGCGCTGTTGTACCGGATCTCGCTGATCCACTGTTCCAGAATGCGGATCAGTTCCCGGATCGTATGTAATCTTCCTAAGAATTGTTGCCGATACCACAGGCCCAGTCCAAAGCAGCCAAGCAGAATCAGGAATCCTCCAAGCATCTGCATTCCATCCGCCCCCTTCCTTTTAAGATCACCATGCGGTCAAATATCTGTTGCAGGCAGTCTTCCCCCAGACGCTTTGCTGCGTCCGCCTCATCCGATCCATGCAGAGTAGCCAGCAGCCCGCAGCCGCAGGCCGCCGCTTTCTGTAAGGCCCGTCTGTCTGCCTCCTCCCCCAGTTCATCTACCGCAATGACCTGCGGTGACATGG
>JBNMJR010000110.1:0-8108 GCA_050873925.1 Acetatifactor sp. | reverse complement strand
CTGAAGGAGATTCAGGAGACCATTGCAAAGATCGATCCCATTCCCGGGGCCAAGGAGTTCCTGGATGAATTGCGTTCCATCACTCAGGTCATCATTATCAGTGATACCTTTTCGCAGTTTGCCGGCCCTCTGATGAAGAAGCTGGGTTACCCCACGATCTTCTGCAACTCTCTGGAAGTAGCCGACAACGGTGAGATCACCGGATTTAAGATGCGTGTGGAGAATTCCAAGTATACCACGGTGAAAGCACTGCAGTCCATCGGTTTCCAGACTATCGCCAGCGGTGACAGCCACAACGACCTGGGCATGATCCGGGCGAGCAAGGCAGGATTCCTGTTCAAGAGTACCGAGCAGATCAAGAAGGATCATCCGGAGCTTCCGGCGTATGAGACCTATGACGAACTGATGGCAGCCATTAAGGCAGCTTTATAACAGGAATGCATACTATGCGCTATATCGTATAGTTGTACATTATAGTATATTATATATAGAAGAAAAAGTGCAGTGTCCCGCGGGAGATTGCACTTCTTTAATGCTTTTATCGTTAATCATTGACAAAAATTTACGAAAATCGAAAAAAGCATTTACATATTTTTACAAGATGGTATTATAGAACTATAGGTTCTTTACATAGGAAAAAAGAACCAGATAGGAGCGGAAAATGTTTGAAAATCTAAAAATCAGGGCGCGCCTGAAAAAAGCGTTTACAATGATCGTGATAGTTTCATCTATCGCAGGTGTTCTGGGAGCAGCCGCTACGCTGGTCACCATGACACAGTACAAGAGTGCATTAACCAATTATGGTTTTTCACAGGGTGATATCGGTAAGGCTATGACTGTATTCACCGATGCCAGATCTGCCACCCGTGGTATCATCGGCTATGAGGATCAGAATCTGATCAATGATCTGGTAACGACTCATGAAGAGAAGAAACAGGCATTTGAAGAGTATTGGACAACGGTTGGTGAGACTACCGTATCCAAGACAGAGAAAGATCTGTATCAGCAGATAAGCGAGAAGGTTGACAGCTACTGGGAACTGGAAGCCAAGGCTATCGAAATGGGTAAGACTACCGACAGCGCAGCCAGCCAGCAGGCTCAGCAGATGATGGTGGATGAAGTAGCGCCTGTATACAATGAAGCTTATGAGCTGATGAAGGAATTAATGAACGAAAATGTTCAGGAGGGAGATGCTCTGGCAACCCGTCTGAACATTATGGCACTGATTTTCCTGATCATTATTGTAGTAGTAATCATTCTGGCTGTTAGTATGGCTATCAAGATGGGACATTCCATTTCCGAAGGTATTGCTAAGCCTCTCGGAGAGCTGGCTGCCCGTCTGAAGACTTTTGCAAAAGGTGATCTGACCACACCTTTCCCTACGGTGAATTCCAAGGATGAAGTGGCAGAGATGGTAGAGACCGCCAGAGAAATGGCTAAAAACTTAAGCTTCGTCATTTCCGATACCGGTGAAGTTATGAATCAGATGTCTAACGGTAATTACGTGGTATCATCTTCCAACCCGGATATGTACCAGGGTGACTTTGAACAGTTATTCCTGTCCATCCGTAACATGAAGAGCCAGATGATCCAGACTCTTCGTTCCATCGAAGAGGCTTCCAAACAGGTATCCGCAGGTGCTGCGAACCTGGCAGATGCTTCCCAGAATCTGGCAGAGGGTGCTACCGAGCAGGCAGGTGCCGTAGAAGAATTACAGGCTACCATTACCAACATTACTTCCAACATTGAGCAGGCAGCTGAACAGGCTCAGGAATCTTATGAGGAAGCAAGAAAGTATGCAAACGAAGCAGATAATACCCGTGCGGAAATGAAGGCTATGATGGAGGCTATGGCCCGCATCAATGATACTTCCACCAAGATCGGCAACATCATTTCCGAGATCGAGGACATCGCATCCCAGACCAATCTGTTGTCCCTGAATGCTTCCATCGAGGCAGCAAGAGCAGGTGAGGCAGGACGTGGATTTGCAGTAGTTGCAGACCAGATCCGTCAGCTGGCTGAGCAGAGCACCAAGTCCGCTGTAGATACCAGAGATCTGATCGAAGGTTCCTTACAGGAGATCAAGGAAGGCAACAAGGCAGCAGACAGTGCTGCAGCTTCCATCGAGACCGTTGTGGAAGGTATCGGCAAGATTGCAGATTCTTCCCACAGCATCAGCGAGATCTCCAGAGATCAGGCGAATGCTATGGACCAGGCAGAGCAGGGTGTCAACCAGATTTCCGAAGTTGTACAGTCCAACTCCGCTACCGCAGAAGAATCTTCTGCTACCAGCGAGGAACTGTCCGCGCAGGCAATCTCTCTGGACGAACTGATCAGCAAGTTCATTCTTCCTCAGGAATAATATGGATTGAGAAAGACACAATTACAGATCGAAAAATGATGATAGAAACGCAGGTATCGGCAACGGTGCCTGTGTTTTTGTGTATACGATGAGCCAAGTACAGATTTGTGCAGGCAGTCAGGTGCAGATTCTTACATAGAAAGTGGACAAGGTTGCCCAAAATGAGCTATAATGAAGCAAAATCACTTTAATGAAATGAGGTAATCATGGGAATGGATCAGGAACAGACACCCCACAAGCGCCGGGTGCGTTATAAAGGAAAATACCCCAGAAAATTTGAGGAAAAGTATAAGGAATTACAGCCGGAAAAATACGGAGATACCATTGCCCATGTGATTCAAAAGGGAAACACTCCCGCGGGCATGCATATCTCTATTATGGTAAAGGAGATTCTGGATTTTCTGAAGATCCGGCCGGGAGAGACCGGATTTGACGCAACACTGGGTTACGGCGGACATACGAAAGCCATGTTGGAGCAGTTGCAGGGCCGGGGGCATATCTATGCCACGGACGTAGACCCGGAGGAGTCTGCCAAGACGAAGAAGCGACTGGCAGAGGCCGGTTACGGAGAAGAGATCCTGACCATCAAATTGCAGAATTTCTGTACGATAGATGAGATTGCAAAAGAGGTTGGCGGATTTGATTTTATTCTGGCAGATCTGGGAGTATCCTCCATGCAGATCGACAATCCCAGCAGAGGATTTTCCTTCAAGGTGGACGGACCGTTAGACCTCAGGCTGAACCAGCAACAGGGCATCAGTGCGGCGGAACGCCTGGACACCATCAGCAGAGAAGAGCTGGCGGGGATGCTATACGAGAATTCCGACGAACCCTATTGTGAGGAACTGGCGAAAGCCATTACCGATGAGATCCGTAAGGGACACCGGATCGATACTACCACGAAATTAAGGGAAGTTATTGAAAAGACTCTGGATTTTCTTCCGGAGAAGGAGAAAAAAGACACGATCAAGAAGACCTGTCAGAGAACCTTTCAGGCCTTACGTATCGACGTGAACCGTGAATTTGAAGTACTGTATGAGTTCATGGAAAAACTGCCGGGAGCCTTGAAACCCGGTGGAAGAGTAGCCATCCTGACCTTCCATTCCGGCGAGGACAAGTTGGTGAAGCAGGCGTTGAAGGAAGGCTACCGGAACGGCATTTATGCCGATTATGCCAAAGATGTGATCCGCCCCTCTGCGGAGGAATGTGTACAGAACGGCAGAGCCCGTTCCACAAAGATGCGCTGGGCCATCCGGGCGGAATAGCAGACAGGCAGAACGAAGGAGGTGTGAGAATGACTGTTATGGAATTTATCAATGCACACAGAGAGGATATGGAACCCTGTGAGTGTGTGATCCTGCCGGACGGTAGTGTACAGGAACCGCAGCCTTCTCATATCAAAAAGCTGGAGGAAATCTCCGGCGAGGATAAACTGACGTTAAACAGCCGTATGGAGAGAAATATGGAACCCATTTTTTTCATGGTGGAATATACGGGCTGCATGTTGATCTGGAGCACCCGTGTGGTGGTACCTTCCCATCTCACACCGGCACAGGAAGAGACACTGGAGACATTGTATTTTGCGGCAATGCTTGCACCCGGTTACCACAGGGAACAGGTAGGGCCGACCTACGAGGAATGCGTCAGAAGAGCAAAAGAACTGCACTAGAAAGGGAACGACAAAATGGCATTTGCACATCTTCATGTTCATACAGAATATTCGCTGCTGGACGGTTCCAACAAGATCAAGGAGTATGTAGCCCGGGTCAAGGAACTGGGCATGAACAGCGCAGCGATCACCGACCACGGCGTTATGTACGGCGTGATCGATTTCTATCGTGCAGCCCGAGAGGCGGGGATCAAGCCGATTTTAGGCTGTGAGGTGTACGTAGCACCGAATTCCCGTTTTGACAAGGAACTGACCGGCGGAGAAGATCGTTATCATCACCTGGTGCTGCTGGCGGAGAACAATACCGGTTATGCGAATCTGATGAAGATCGTCAGCCGTGGTTTTACGGAAGGATATTATTATAAACCCCGTGTGGACATGGAAGTGCTGCAGGAGTTCCACGAGGGCATTATTGCGCTGTCCGCCTGCCTCGCGGGCGAAGTGCCCCGGTTCATTCTGAAGGGCATGAAGGACGAGGCGAGAAAAGCGGCCCGCAAATACGAGGCCTGCTTCGGCAAAGGCAATTATTTTCTGGAATTGCAGGATCACGGCATCCCGGAACAGCGTACGGTGAACATGGAATTGCTTCAGATGAGCAGGGAACTGGATATTCCGCTGGTAACCACCAACGATGTGCATTACACCTATGCCGAGGATGCAATCCCCCATGATATTCTACTGTGCTTACAGACAGGCAAGAAGCTGGCGGACGAGGACCGCATGCGTTACGAGGGCGGTCAGTATTACGTCAAGAGCGAAGAGGAAATGAAGGGACTGTTCCCTTATGCCTGGGAGGCAGTGGAGAACACCCAGAGAATTGCGGACCGTTGTAACGTGGAGATCGAGTTCGGTGTGACGAAACTGCCGAAATACGATGTGCCGGAAGGCTATGATTCCTGGAGCTATCTGAACAAGCTCTGTAACGATGGACTGGCAGAGCGCTACGGCGATGGTGACCAGCCTGCCGGGGAGACCGGGCAGACCCTGCGGGAGCGCCTGGACTATGAGCTGGGTGTCATCCGCAGAATGGGATATGTGGACTATTTCCTGATCGTATGGGATTTCATCAACTATGCGAAAGAGCACGGAATCCCGGTGGGGCCGGGCCGAGGCTCCGCTGCGGGAAGTATCGTGGCGTATTGCCTGAAGATCACCAATATCGATCCTATCCATTACAGTCTGCTGTTTGAACGATTCCTGAATCCGGAACGTGTCTCCATGCCCGATATCGACGTGGACTTCTGCTTCGAACGGAGACAGGAAGTCATCGATTATGTGGGCAGAAAATACGGTAACGACAAGGTGGTGCAGATCGTTACCTTCGGTACTTTGGCAGCCAAGGGTGTCATCCGTGATGTGGGACGTGTCATGGATCTGCCCTATGCTTTTGTGGATTCCATTGCCAAGATGGTGCCGAATGAGCTGAATATTACCTTGAACAAGGCTTTGGAAATGAATCCGGAATTCCGAAAGCTCTATCAGGAGGACGAGCAGGTACATCACCTGATCGATATGTGTAAGCGTCTGGAAGGACTGCCCAGACATACTTCCATGCATGCGGCGGGCGTGGTCATCTGTCAGAAGTCGGCAGATGAATTCGTGCCCTTGTCCAGAGGCTCCGACGGCTCCATTGTCACCCAGTTTACCATGACGACACTGGAAGAACTGGGACTGTTGAAAATGGATTTCCTGGGGCTGCGTACTCTGACCGTGATCCATGATGCGGTGAAATTTATCGAGAATACCACCGGCAGACACATTGATGTGGATGCCATTGATTATAATGATCCGAAAGTACTGGCTTCCATAGGCACCGGAAGAACAGAAGGTGTGTTCCAGCTGGAAAGTGCCGGGATGAAGAGCTTCATGAAGGAACTGCGTCCTCAGAATCTGGAAGACGTGGTGGCTGGTATTTCCCTGTACCGTCCGGGTCCCATGGATTTTATCCCGAAGTATATTCAGGGTAAAAATCATCCGGATGCGGTGACTTATGCCTGCCCTCAGCTGGAGCCGATCCTGAAGCCCACCTATGGCTGTATCGTGTACCAGGAGCAGGTAATGCAGATCGTTCGTGATCTGGCGGGCTATACACTGGGACGAAGCGATCTGGTGCGCCGTGCCATGAGTAAGAAGAAACAGGCCGTCATGGAAAAAGAGCGGGCCAATTTCATCTACGGCAATCCGGAGGAGAATGTCCCCGGCTGTATCGCCAACGGTATTGATGAGCAGACTGCAGGACAGATCTACGATATGATGATGGATTTCGCCAAGTATGCGTTTAACAAGTCTCATGCGGCATGTTATGCGGTGGTGGCTTACCAGACGGCATATTTGAAATACTATTATCCCGTGGAATTTATGGCGGCGCTGATGACCTCAGTCATCGACAACCCGAAAAAGGTATCTGAGTATATCCTGAACTGCCGGAACATGGATATCGCTATTCTGCCGCCGGATGTGAATGCGGGAGAAGCCGGATTCTCCGTGGCGGATGGCAAGATCCGTTATGCCCTGACGGCCATTAAGGGTGTGGGACGCCCTGTCATCGACAGTCTGGTACAGGAGCGTAAGGAGAGAGGTCCTTTCACGAATCTGAAGGATTTTATTACCCGTATGTCCGACAAAAAGGAAATGAATAAGCGGGCTATTGAAAATCTGATCAAGGCGGGAGCACTGGATGGTCTGGGCGGCACGAGAAAACAGTTCATGAGCGTCTACGTGCAGATCGCGGACCATATTGCCCATGACAAAAAGAACAATCTGGCAGGCCAGATCTCCCTGTTTGACATTGCTGGGGAGGAGGATAAGGAAGAATTCGATATCCGCATGCCGGATGTGGGGGAATACAGCAAGGAAATGCTGCTGGGATTCGAAAAAGAAGTCCTGGGTGTCTATGTCAGTGGGCATCCGCTGGAGGAGTATCAGGAGTTGTGGCAAAACTGCATCAGCAATACCGCCGGAGATTTTGCACTGGACGAAGAGGCCGGAGAGGTGCAGCTGGTGAAGGATCAGGCCAATGCGGTCATTGGCGGATTGATTGCGGACAAGACCGTAAAATACACCAAGAACGACAAGATCATGGCATTTTTAAATGTGGAGGATCTGATCGGCAATGTGGAGGTCGTGGTATTTCCACAGGTGTATGAGCGGTACAGCACCTTGCTTGTGGAAGACGCAAAGGTCTTTATCCGGGGCAGAGTGTCCCTGGAGGAAGACAAGGACGGCAAGCTGATCTGCGACCAGATCATCAGTTTCGAGGATGCTCAGGCCGCGAGGGCGGCAAACCAGCCGCTGTTTCCCAGAAATTACGGCGGCCGGGGAGGCAGTCGCGGCGGAGCCTACGGAAACGGAAGCGGAGCCGGCGGATACCGGAATACCGGGAACGGCAATGGACAATACCAAAACGGCGGTATGATGCAGCCCGGACAGCGGCCGGAAGGCACCGGGGCGCCCCGGAAAAAAGGCATGCCGGCGGGAGCCTGGATCCAGTTTTCCAATATGGAGGCTTACAAGGCCAGAGAACAGGAACTGCTGCAGGCCATGGCAGATTCCGACGGGGATGACGATGTGGTGATCTATCTGCGGGACATCAAAAATTATAAGATCCTGCCCGCAAATCTCCGGGTAAAAGCCGATGAAGCATTAATGGAAAAGCTTACATTGCTGTTTGGAAAAGAAAATGTTAAATTTATAACGAAACCTATTGAAAACCGCTCAAAAATAGATTAAAATAAGGAATCGAGAAGAGAAAACTATTCGTTCGTTTACTTAGGAGGTAACAGTCATGGCAAAAGAGATTAAGACGATCGGCGTATTGACCAGCGGCGGTGATGCACCGGGAATGAACGCTGCTATCCGTGCAGTTGTTCGTACAGCCATTGCAAGAGGACTGAAGGTTAAGGGAATCAAGAAAGGCTATCAGGGTCTTTTAAATGAAGAGATCATAGATATGCAGGCAAAGGATGTGTCCGACATCATCCAGCGCGGCGGTACGATCTTAGGAACCGCACGTTGTCTGGAGTTCAAGGAAGCGGAAGGACAGAAGAAGGGTGCTGAGATCTGCAGAAAGCATGGTAT
>JBNMJR010000109.1:0-8175 GCA_050873925.1 Acetatifactor sp. | reverse complement strand
CGATATCATGCTGTATCTCATCTGGATCAGATACAGCATGATATCGTCACGGGTACAGATGGCGGTGGAAATCGTTGCCACGCCGCTCATGATCAGATCCTGTGCATTTCCCAGCCATACGTTGGTACCGTGGGACAGACCGGAAATACGCACCAGGTCGGAAAAGGCCTTGGGCTTGGCATCGATAACCATCTGCATGGCGAAGTCGGTACCGAACTCCGGGATGCCTAACGCTCCCAGTTTCGTTCCGCCGATCTGCTCCGGAGTAATGCCCAGAGCATCCGTATTCTGGAACAGACTCATGACATCCTGTCCGTCCAGGGGAATCGTCAGGGGATCTCTCCCCGTCAGATCCTGCAGCATACGGATCATGGTAGGATCATCGTGTCCCAGAATATCCAGCTTCAACAGGTTGTGGTCGATGGAATGGTAATCAAAGTGTGTGGTTATGGTATCCGTGGTCATATCATTGGCTGGATGCTGCACCGGAGTAAAGGAGTTGATATCCTGTCCTAACGGCAGTACGACGATTCCGCCGGGGTGCTGGCCGGTACTGCGTCGTACTCCGGTACATCCGGAAGCAATACGGTCGATCTCGCTGGTCCGCTTATGAATACCTCGTTCTTCAAAATAATTCTTTACGTAACCGAAGGCCGTCTTATCCGCCAGTGTTGCAATGGTTCCGGCACGGAAGGTCTGTCCCGCACCGAAGATAACCTCGGTATATTTATGTGCCTTGGACTGATACTCACCGGAGAAGTTCAGGTCGATATCCGGCTCCTTGTCTCCCTTGAATCCCAGGAAAGTCTCGAAAGGAATATCGAATCCATCCTTGTGGAGCTTCTCTCCGCACACCGGGCACACCTTGTCCGGCATATCGATTCCCGCCTTGCCGGCGTAGGCTTTGACTTCATCACTGTCAAAATCCACATAGTGGCACTTACTGCAATAATAATGAGGGCTTAGCGGGTTGACCTCCGTGATTCCCGCCATGGTGGCCACAAAAGAGCTTCCTACGGATCCACGGGAACCTACCAGATAACCGTCCTCCACCGATTTCCATACCAGCTTCTGGGCAATGATATACATTACGGCAAATCCGTTTTTAATAATGGAATTCAGTTCCTTTTCCAGTCTCGCCTCTACGATCTGGGGCAGATCGGGTCCGTAAATCTCGTGAGCTCTGTTATAGCAGATCTCCGTCAGGGTCTTATCACTGTCGGGAATGACCGGGGGACATTTGTCCGGGCGCACCGGCGCAATGGTCTCGATCATATCCGCGATCATATTGGTATTGGTAATAACGATCTCTTCCGCCTTGTCACTGCCCAGATAAGAAAATTCTTCCAGCATCTCCTCCGTGGTATGTAAGAACAACGGTGCCTGATCATCCGCATCATCGAAGCCGCGGCCTGCCATGATGATACGACGGTAGACCTCATCCTCGGGATCCAGAAAATGCACATCACAGGTAGCCACTACCGGCTTGTGGAACTGTTCTCCCAGGGACACGATCTTCCGGTTGATATTCTGGATATCCTCAATGGAATTTACATTCCGCACACGCTCCGAAGCGATCATGAATTTGTTGTTGCCGCAGGGCTGGATCTCCAGATAGTCATAGAATTTCACCAGTCTGGCGATCTGGGCATCCGACTGTCCGTCCAACAGTGCCCGGTACAGTTCTCCCGCTTCACAGGCGCTTCCCAGGATCAGTCCTTCCCTGTACTTCATCACCAGGCTCTTGGGAATCCGGGGATGTTTATTAAAATAGGTCAAATGAGACTGGGACACCAGACGATACAGGTTGATCCGTCCCAGATCATTTTTGGCCAGAATAATGGCATGGTAAGAGGGCATCTTCTTCACGGCATCCACACTGGAGGCTCCCAGTGCATTGACCTCCGTCAGATTATGAATATCCTGCTCTTCCAGCATTTTAATAAATTTCACAAAAATATGTGCCGTACACTCCGCATCGTCCACGGCTCTGTGGTGATTCTCCAGAGAAATCCCCAAAGTCTTGGCCACTGCATCCAGCGTATGCTTCGACTGGTTCTTCAATAATACTCTGGAAATACCCACGGTATCCACATAGGTAAACTCCTGCGGATAGCCAAGTCTTCTGCAATTCTCCATAATGAAGCTCATATCGAAGCTGGCGTTATGGGCCACCATGATACAACCTTCGCAGAACTGCAGAAACTGCGGCAGGATCACATCGATCTGAGGGGAATCCATGACATCCTCATCCCGGATGCTGGTCAGCTTCTCGATTTCGAAAGGAATGGGCACATCCGGATTGACAAAAGTGGAAAAACGATCCACGATCTCCCCGCCGGACACCTTTACCGCACCGATCTCAATGATCCGGTTGTTGACCGGGGAAAATCCCGTGGTCTCGATATCGAATACTACATAATCTTCATGCAGACTCTGCCCCTTGTCATTGGTCACGATCTCCTTCAGATCATCCACCAGATAGGCTTCCACACCGTAAATGATCTTGAAGAAATCCTGCTTGTCCGGGTTCTCATCCCCGGCTTCTTTCCGCTTGCCTTTTTCCGCTTTCCACAGATCGTCCCAGACATGGTTCGCATCGGTAAAACTCTGTACCACGCCGTGATCCGTGATGGCGATGGCCCGATGTCCCCATTTGTAGGCACGCTTTACAATGTCCTTGGCTTCGGAGACACCGTCCATATCACTCATCTTCGTATGACAGTGCAGTTCCACACGTTTTCTGGCGGAGGTATCCATTCTCGTATTGGTAAAATCAGGGATCTTCTTGATGCCCGCAATGGAACCGATGGCCAGCTCGTGGTCGAACTTATCCATCATACAGATTCCCTTGACTTTTAAGAAAGCTCCCGGCTTAATGTCCCCGGTCACTTCCTTTACCTGATCGGTACGCACGAACATTTTGATGGTCATGGTATCAGTAAAATCAGAGATATTGAAAATAATAATGGTCTTCTCATTCTTGATGTCACGGGTATCCACGGACAGTACTTTACCGCGGATGACCACCTCGCCCATCTCTCCGATGAGTTCCTCGATCTTCATGGCTTCTTCTTCGAAGTCACGACCATAGATGACATCCGGATTATCCGATCTTTTCAATGCACCTTTTTCAAAACTGCCTCCCTTACGAAACTCGCCTTTTTTGAATTCTCCGCGCTTGAATTCGCCGCGGTTGCCGCCCTGAAAGCTCTTGGTCACACCGCCGGCATTCTCGTTCTTCGGCTTCTGTGCAGGTTCTGCCGCCTTTCCGGTCTCCGGCACCTGTGCTGCATTCTGTTCGCCTTCCTCCCGTGCAGCCGGCTCTCCTTCTTCTCTTCTGCCTTTCGTACGGCTGTAGATGGCGTCCACCTTCAGACGGATCTTGGCTTCCTCTTCCTCCTGGAATCGTCCGGTCTCTTTTTCCACATAGGCCGTATGGATCTTCACGGAAAATCCACAGCGTTCCACCAGGATCTTCTCCAGGATCTGCAGGATCTCCCCTTCCATACTGTGATTCAGTACCGTATCTTCCAATGTTAAAAGCATTTCATTTTCCGAAGGATACTCAATTTTTGCCGTCTTCAGGGCATTGTACTGGATATGGCTGTACTCCCGGAATTCCTCCAGAATACTTTCCTTATAAATATCCATCAGCTTTTCCGGATTGTACTGGGAAGACAGCTCGAACTTTTCATAAATTTTCACCGTCAGATTGGCCTGGGGAAACAGCTGCTTTTTGATCTCCTGTTCCGTGGTCCAGATGTCCGCCTTCTGGATCAGTCGGGTACTTTTTAAGTACACCCGAAGAAAGTCTCTGCGTTTTGTCGCCGAGACTCTCTCCACTTCCGTCTGCCCCATCAGGTCACGGATGTCCGTATTTAACTGTAAGGAAGGAAATACTTCAAAAAACGGTTTACTCATTTATTTCAACTCCAATGATCCAATTCCTCTTTCAAGGCGGGGAGCAGCTGATCCTCCGGAAGCTTTTTTACAATCTCCCCATGCTTGATCAACAGGCCTTCTCCGATACCGCCCGCAACGCCCAGATCCGCTTCCTTTGCTTCTCCGGGCCCGTTTACCACGCAGCCCATAACAGCTACTTTGATATCCAGCGGGTAATCCTCTACCAGTTTCTCCACTTTGGTGGCCAGATCGATCAGATTGATCTGGGTTCTGCCACAGGTGGGACAGGATACGACCTCAATACCGCCCTTGCGCAGCCCCAACGTACGCAGGATCAGCTTCGCGGACTTGATCTCTTCCACCGGATCTCCCGTCAGAGATACCCGGATAGTGTCACCGATGCCCTGGCTTAAGATCAGGGACAGACCGATGGCGGATTTGATATTGCCGCTGTTCACGGTACCGGACTCGGTAATGCCCACATGCAGAGGGTACACCGTACGGCCCGCCAACAGTTCATGGGCCTTCACACACATCAGCACATCCGAGGATTTGATACTGATGACCAGATTGTCATATCCCAGATCTTCGATCATGTGTACCTTGTCCAGTGCGCTCTCCACGATTCCCTCTGCGGTCACGCCACCGTATTTTTCTACCAGAGGTTTCTCCAGAGAACCGCTGTTCACTCCCACACCGATCGGAATATTACGCTCTTTTGCCGCGTCCACCACAGCCTTTACCCGCTCTACACTTCCGATATTGCCGGGATTGATACGGATCTTGTCGGCACCGTTCTCAATGGCTGCCAGTGCCATACGGTAATCAAAATGAATATCCGCCACCAGAGGAATATGGATCTGCTTCTTGATCTCCCGGATGGCTGCTGCCGCCTCCAATGTCGGCACCGTGCAGCGGATGATCTCACAGCCTGCCTTCTCCAGACGCAGGATCTGCTCCACGGTTGCCTTCACATCCTCTGTCTTCGTATTGGTCATGGACTGGATGGCGATAGGATTGCCACCGCCGATCTTACGGTCTCCAATCTGTATTACTTTGGTATGCATTCTGTAAGTATCTTTATCGTTCATAAGGGTACCTGACCTTTCTCGTCATTCTCATATGTCTATTACTATACCCCTTTTTTCAAAGCCTTGTCAATTCGCAGAAGTGCTGAAATGTCCCGGACTGTTCTGTCTGGCATACCCCAAAAGCTCCAGTTCCATCAGGGCCCGGTTCAGTGCGGAAATGTCCGTATATTCCCCTTTTTCCCAGAGTTCCCGCAATATGGTTTCCGATGTCTTCGGCACAGGTTCCAGGCATTCGTAAATCTTTTGCAGGGATTCTTTGGGCAATTTTACTTTTGCCGTATTTCCGCCTTTTGCCCTTTTATGCTTCCGCCTGTTTTTTCCATCGGAATGTTCTGTGGAAAGTCCCTGTTTTTCCTCCCAGCTGTGCAAAAAATCTTCTGCAAAACTCTCCGGGGATAAAAACACTCCCGCTCCCTGTGTCAGCAGACGATTACAGCCGTCGCTGAGTCTGTCTGTGAGCCTGCCCGGCACCACATAGACATCCCGGCCCTGTTCCAGTGCCATATCCACCGTAATCAGTGTCCCGCTCTTCTGTCTGGCTTCAATGACGATCAGTGCATCCGACAGACCGCTGACGATACGATTCCTGGGCGGGAAATACTGGGGCAGCGGCTTTGTTCCCGGCGCATAGGTGGAGAGCAATCCTCCTTTTTCCAACAATTCCCCGTACAGTCTTCGATTCTGTGTGGGATAACAGATGTCCACCCCACATCCCAACACGCCATAGGAAGTTCCGCCCACGGATAGTGCCGCCTGCTGGCTGATCCCGTCGATTCCCCTGGCCATGCCGCTGATGACCTGTATTCCTGTTCTTCCCAGATACTGTCCCAGTTCCTCCGCCACATATCTGCCGTATTCCGAGCATTCTCTGGCACCGATGACCGCCACCGCCGGTTCGTTCTCCTCCGGCAGTTTTCCCCGGTAAAAAATACCGTAAGGAGGATCCGGAATTTCTGTCAGTTTCCCCGGAAATCCTTTCTCCTCCCGCAGCAGGAAATGAATCTGTTGTTCCTCCAGTTGTTCATATTCCCACTCCCATTCTCCGCTTTTCTTCTGCCGTTCCATGGCTTCCGCCACAGAATTACACACGCACTCCCGCCACTCCTCCGTCTTCGCTTTGTACACCGCCCGGGGCGTCCCGAACCGTGCCAGAAGTTGTCCGGCACGCACGCCCCCGATTGTCGGGATACTGCACAGAAAATACGCATACTTTCTCTCTTCCTCAGTCATAAAATACCTTGTCCTTTCTCTGTTAATTCCAATATGTTTCCGAAGGACGATAACACGCTGCCTCCAGCAGATGTTCCCCGCTGATTTCTTCCTGTTCCTCCAGATCCGCTATGGTGCGGGCAGTTTTCAAAATCCGGTGATAAGCCCTAGCACTGAGCTGAAGGGTGCGATACAGCTGCTCCATAACTTTCCGTTCTTCCTCCCCCAGCGGGCAATATTCTTCCACCCGTGCAGACCGGATATCCCCATTGAAACGACAATCCGTTCCCGCAAAACGCGCCGCCTGCCGTTCCCTTGCAAGCCGGATCTGCAGTTTCATATCTTCACTGCTTTTTTCCACCCTCGTTTTCTGCAGATGCAGGATATCCACCGGATGCAGTTCCACACACAGATCGATCCGGTCTAAAATCGGTCCGGATATTTTCCCCAGATATTTCTCGATCTGCGGCTGGGTACAGCGGCATTTATTCCGGTCCGGATAATATCCGCAGGGACAGGGATTCATGGCTGCCACCAATATGAAGTCCGACGGATAAGTGACCATCCCGGCGCTTCTGGCGATCTGCACCTTTCGTTCTTCCATGGGCTGCCTCATGCCATCCAGCACAGATTTCTGGAATTCCGGAAGTTCATCCAGAAACAGTACACCCCGATGGGCCAGTGACACCATGCCGGGTCTCGGAATACCGCTTCCTCCGCCGATCAGTGCAGCCTGTGTCACGGTATGATGCGGGGCATAAAAAGGCCGCTTCGTGATCAGAGCCTGTCCCGGCGGCAAAAGTCCCGCCACGCTGAAGATTCCTGTGACCTCCAGACTTTCTTCCAGTGTCAGGGGCGGCAGGATTCCGGGGATCCGTCCGGCGACCATGGATTTTCCCACCCCAGGTGGTCCTATCATCAGCAGATTGTGAAATCCCGCCGCAGCGATCACGGCTCCCCGTTTTGCGGCTTCCTGTCCTGCCACCTCCCGGAAGTCTCCTGTATCCTGTCCGGTTCCTTCCCTTAGCAGATCCTCTGCCCGGATCCTCGGTTGATACACTTTTTCATTCTCCTGTTCCGGATGGTTCAGTGCCGCCAGCAGATCGTTCAGACAGTTCACGCCCCAGACTGTAATCCCCGGTATCACTGCAGCTTCCAAGGCATTTTCTCCGGGCACCACCACCCGCCGGATACCGTTTTTTGCCGCTTCCTGTACGATGGGAAGCACACCCTTCACCTTTTTGATCTCCCCATTCAGACCCAGTTCTCCCAAAAACAATGTATTCTGCAATACTTCCTCCGATACCAGTTCCATATCCCGCAAAAGGCCCACCGCTATGGGCAGGTCAAAGGCCGTACCATCCATGCGTCTGCCTGCCGGAGCCAGATTCACTGTGATATGTGCCGGTGGAATTTGGAAGCCGGAATTTTTCATGGCCACACTCACCCGCTCCCGGGATTCTTTCACCTCACTTCCCAGTGACCCCACCAGCTGAAACGAGGGAAGTCCTCCTGCCAGATCCACCTCCACACGGACCAGATACGCCTGCAGACCGTAGACTGCAGCCGAGCAAACTGTAGTAAACATAAAATACCTCCTTTAAAATGTTTTATTTATTATGGAAATAACAGTGAAACGAAAAGACGTAAAAAAGACATAACCGTACTAAAAATACTAAAAACTTGTAAACACAGGGTAATCATAAGAGCCCACAGGGGCAATGAAAATACCGGATACTTCTCAGAATTTTATATCAGAAATTTTATACAGAACTTTTATCAGATCACTGCGGCGGCTTACATACAGCCCGCAACCCGCCGCAATATTCTAACCATATTATCAGATTTTATTTTCCATGCTGTCGGGATCCTGGGCGAACTGGATCGCATGTTCCCTGTCGATCTTTCCTTCAAAATACAGCTGGACGATGGCCTCATCCATGGTGATCATGCCCATTTTCCGGTTGGT
>JBNMJR010000108.1:0-8227 GCA_050873925.1 Acetatifactor sp. | reverse complement strand
GTCCAGGAAGGAGGTGATCATTCCTGATGCAGAAGCATAATGTACCGGAGATCCGAAGACAAATCCGTCTGCGGTCTTCGCTTTTTCCACGAATTCATTCACGCCGTCCTCCCGGAAACATTTTCCGGTCTTCAGGCAGGCACCGCAGCCGATGCATCCGGCGATTGGCTGTGTACCCACCTGGATGATCTCGGTCTCGATACCGTTCTTCTCCAATGCTCCCGCTACTTCCTCCAGAGCTGTGTAGGTACAGCCCTTTGCATGTCCGCTTCCGTTTACCAGTAATACTTTCATTGTCTTTTACCTCTTTTTCTCTTAATGTTTCTCTTATTGTTTCTCTTCTCTGTTATTACCACCCGAAATGTGGTATGCTATCTGATAGATTTCAATATCTTTATTATCATTGTTGTCAAACCGGAAAGGATCCCGTATGAATCGTCGCACCCGCTCTTATCTGCTTTTTATATTGCTTGTCGGCTGTATCTGTTATCTGGTGTCCCATTCTGTGGTACAGCTGTATTTTGTAAGCGGCTCCTCCATGGAACCGACCTACACCTCCGGACAGCCGGTCCTCCTTCAGAAATTCGGCCTGCCGGACTGTCTGGACTATAACGATGTGGTTGTCATTCACCACGAAACACTGGAGCGCGATATCGTCAAGCGCATTGTGGCCCTGCCGGGAGACACAGTACAGATCACAGAGGGAATCCTCTACGTCAACGGGGTTCCGCAGCCAACCCCCGATGGCTTCTCTCCTATGGAGGACGCCGGCAATGCCGCCACTCCCCTGACGCTTGCGCCCGGAGAATATTTTGTTCTGGGGGACAATCGCAATCACAGCATCGACAGCCGTTTTGCGGAAGTGGGGATCATTCCCGCCGCTTCTATCGCAGGAAAAGTTATTGCCGGTCGAACACCCTTCCGGTAGGCACCATGGTCGTCAGATCCTGTGCATGCCCCTTCTGGATATATTCTACCATATGTTTCTCGCTGCCGGGAGCGTATTCCAGGAAACGTCTCTCTCTGGTATCTCCCTCTTTCCAGTCAAACACCGCATCACTCTGTGCACCGTCCAGCAGTCTGACATATGCCTCCTGCAGGTCTTCATAACTGATGGGAGCCTCGGAGATCTGCATGGTATCATGCCGCTCGTCCCTTCCCTTGATCAGAAGCAGGGAAGCCTGTCTGAGGAAATCCTCTTCCGTCTCTCCGATTCCGTTGTATCCGTGATCCGCCATAACGATCAGAGCGGTATTGTCATAAGCCCCGCTTTCTTTCAATGCCTGAATATACTGTGATGCCAGGGTAATGGAGGCCTCCATACTCTGTCTGTAGGAACCGTGCTCCACACCGATATCGTTGACGTCCTTATCATAGATAAAAGGAGCATGGGCACCGTTCAGATGGATGAATTTGAAATGGTTGCCGGTCTGATCCGTCACCACGCCCTGTTCGGCCAGATCATCTTTGAAAGTGATATTGTCGGCGGTAAAGGCCTTGGCATCAGAGCCCTTCGGATGAGATACCCGCAATTCATTAAAGTAAACTTCTTTGATCACGCAGTATCTCTTCAGATCATACGGTGCATAGCGGAATCCCACCAGCTTAAATTCCTGTTTTGCCAGTTCCAGATAAGAACTGGGCGTAACTTTCGTAAAATAAATATTATCAAAATTGTCTACAATTGTTTCATCCTGTGCACGGATATCATCCTCATACAGATCGATCCGGTAGTCTCTGCTCTTCAATTCCTCCCACAACGGAGCCTCTCTGTAGACTCTGTCCAGATAGTCCTGAAAAGATCCCTCGTTCTCATACCATTCTCCGGATAAAATAAAGGGAATGGCATTCAGCGTGCTGGTATAAGCTCCCGTCGTGTTCTCAAAATAAGTGAAATCCGCAAAAGTCTCCCGGTATTCCGGATGTTCCTCAAGCAGCGAGGTAAACTCTCTGGAATCCGCAGTATCCAGCACGAAGATCACAAAATTGTTGTCCTCAGACATCTCAAATTCCTCTTCCACGCTGACATGCAGATGTAGCTTGGAATGCAATGCTCCGCTGGTAAGCACCGTGCTGCAGGCCGTCACAAACAGCATCAGTGTCAAGCAACCGCTGATGAACATTACCGCATTGACAAACTTCTGCTTTCTAAGAACGATCATTCCCACGATCACCAGAACAAGTACCACAGCCCACAGGGTCAGAGTATCCTTTCGCAGAATATCGTATTTGCCCCACCAGATCGAAGTCCCGTCCAAAGGCGGCAGTCTGTCGATCATAAAATTACCCTGTACATAAGTGCAGAGGAACAATGCAAGTCCTCCGGCCAGTGCGACCCGGTACACATACGGATGAATCAGCATGGCGATCAGATACAGCACCGCAAGCAATACAAAGCAGGCTGCGAACATTCCCAGTGCAGTAAGGAGCAACGTGGAAAAATCGAACCAGAATTCCGCGGTATTCGCACAATACAGATCAATGGGTGCATATAAAAACAGCAGAAAGCTGATGGCTGCCGACACCAGCAATCCCGGTATCCAGTTTTTGAGATTTATTTTTTTCACCTGTCAAACTCCCTTCCGGTCAGTTCCATTCCGTCCAGATCCTGTGCATGCCCTCTCTGGATGTATTCCACCAGATGATCGGTCCCTGCGAAAGAATAGCGCAAATACCGCCGTTCTCTCTCATCTCCCTCTTTCCAGTCAAACAAGGCATTGCTCTGTGCCCCATCCATCAGACGCATATAAGCCTGCCACAGATCCACATAGCTGACCGGGGCCTCGGAGGTCTGCATGGTATCATGATGTTCCTCCCTGCCCTTGACCAGGAACATCGGTGTCGGTCTCAGCCAGACATCCCGGTCGACCTCATCACCCTGTCCGTTGTAGCCGTGATCGGCCATCACGATAATCGCTGTGTTGTCATAAGCTCCGCTTTCTTTGATGGCTTCAATGTATTTTCCGGCAAGAGCGATCGATGCTTCCATATTCGTACGGTAATCTCCTCCCGGAATATATTCCATGTCTCCGCCGTAGATAAAGGGAGCATGGGCACCTTCCAGATGGATAAATTTAAAATTTTTCTGCTCCTGATCCATGGTGACACCGTTCTCCAGCAAAGCTTCCTTAAAGGCCATATTGTCCTCCGTGAAATTCTTTGCCGTGGTTCCGTCCGGATCTGAAACCTGCAGCGCATCAAAGTAGACCTCTCTGGTCTCACAGAAACGCTTCAGATCATAGGGGGCATACCGGAAACCGACTAATTTCAGTTCTTCCTTTGCAAGCCCCGGATAAGAGCCTGGTCTTACCGTGGTGTGGTAGACATTTTCAAAATTATCAGCCACACTGTCCTCTTTTGCACGAATATCATCTTCATACAGATCGATCCGGTAACCTCTGGACCGAAGTTCCTCCCACAAAGGAGAATTCCGGTACACATTGTCCAGATAATCCTCCATCGGTTCCTGATTTTCGAACCATTCACCGGATAATATATAGGCAACCGCATTCATGGTGCAGGAATAATTGCCCATCATATTTTCATAATAGGTAAAATCGGAAAACATCTCACGATACTCGGGATGATCCTTAAGCATTGCGGAAAACTCTCTGGAATCCGCCGTATCCAGAACGAAGATCACAAAATTCTCGTCCTCTGACATTTCAAACTCATTCTCTTCACTGATGTACAGATGTACCTTGGATTTCAGTGCTCCGCTGGTCACCACTGTGCTGCAGGCTGTGACCAGCAGCATCAGTGTCATGCATCCGGTGATGAACATTACCGCATTTTCAAATTTTTTCTTCAAAAATACAACTGCGAGAATCACCAGGGTCAGCACAATGCCCCACAAAATCAAGGTATCTTTCCGCAGGATGTCGTATTTACCCCACCAGATCGAAGTTCCGTCCAAAGGCGGAAGCTTTGAGATCATAAAATTGCCCTGGACATAGGTGCAGAGAAAAAGTGCCAGTCCTCCGGCCAGTGCGGCCCGGTATACATACGGATGAATCAGCCCTGCTATGACGTAGCCCAGAACCAGTACTGCCATGCTTACTGCAAACATGCCAAATGCCGTGATCAACAGTGTGGAAAAATCGAACCAGAACTCGGCAACATTGGCACAGTACAGATCCACCGGTGCATATAAAAACAACAAAAAGCTGATAGCCAGGGATACTAAAATCCCCGGCACCAGCTGTCTGCCCGTTATCTTTTTTCTCACAGTACTTTTACTCAAAACTCTTTCTCCCTGTGCCGTTTTTTCTGACGGTCTCTAACGGTTATACTCTTTTCCTGTCGGAATCATGGTGTCTCTGTCAAACGCATATCCTGTCTGCATATACTCCTGCATATGGTCCTCATCCAGGAAAGAATATTTCAGGAATCGGCGTTCTCTTACGTCGCCTTCCTTCCAGTCGAAAGCCGCATCGCTCTGTTTGCCGTCCAACAGACGTGCATATGCCTCCTGCAGATCTTCAAAGCTGACAGGTGCCTGTGAGATCTGCATGGTCTCATGGGTTTCGCCGAAGCCCTTTATCAACAGCAGCGGACACTGACGCATCCATGCCTCATCCCCGCTTTCCTCCAGACTTCCGTTAAAACCGTGATCAGCCATAATAATGAGTGTAGTATTATCATAGGCTCCGCTTTCCCGCAGTTTTGCAACATAGTCCGCAGCCCCCAGTATTACTGCCTGCATACTCTGTTCGTAGGTTCCGTCCTCTTCATCGATGATATTCATATTCTCATCATAGATAAACGGAACATGTGCTCCATTTAAATGAATAAACTGGAATTTTGCATCCGAATCCTGTGTGTTGATGCCGTTTTTGTCCAGCCTTTCCTTAAATATGTGATCCATCTGGTTGAAGCTGATCTCTTCCGGTGCATTCTCCACCCGGATCAGTTCATCGAAGGCTGCAATCTTAAAAATGCATTTCTTTTTCAGTTCATAAGGTGCATATCGGAATCCCACCAGCTTCAGCAAAGGTTTGACAAATCTGGTATAAGAAGTCAGTTCAAAATCCACTCTGTGTATATTGCCAAACATCCGGGCGATCTCATCGTCCATGTAAAGTTCTTCATCATAAAGTTCCATCCGGTATCCCCGCTCCTGCAATGTCTGAAGCAAAGGAGATTCCCGATACATCTGACGCATATAATCATCAAACGCTTCTTCATTCTCATACCAGTCGCCCGACAGAATGTAAGGGACCGCTCTCTCTGTGCAGGAATAGGCTCCTACTGTATTTTCAAAATAAGTGAAATCTTTAAATTCACTTGCATATTCCGGATGTGTCTCCAGAAGCTCTGCAAAATTTCTGGAATCTACAGTATCCAATACCAGTATGATAAAATTCCGGTCCTCAGACAATGTAAACTGGTTGTCTTCGCCGATCTGGTAACGCGCTCTCTCCTGCAATGCTCCGCCGGTAAGTACAACGCTGACTGCAGTGATCAGCAACATCAGAGTCAGACCGCCGCTCAGATACATCACAGTCCTGGAAAGCAGATCTTTTTTCAGGAAAACAAACATAAGCACAACGATCAGCAGACCGATTCCCCAGAGGACAAGATCCTCTGTCCCGAGTACCGTATAAGAATCCCAGTCAATCGTCGTTCCGTCCAGAGGCGGCAGATTCTTTACCAGAAAATTGCCCTGAATATAAGTACAGAGCAACGTAAGGAACCCTCCCGCCAGTCCGATGCGGTATACCACCGGATGGATCAGCCACAGAACCGTGTAGATCACAAGCAGCACAACGGTACTGATCAGAAACAACCCCAGAGATGCCCTGATCAGGATTCCGAAATCAAACCAGAACTCGGATATGTTACTGCAATACAGATCCACCGGTGCATACAAAAACACCAGGAAGCTGATGGCAACCGCCACCACGATTCCCGGCAGCAGTTGCTTTTTATCCCGTTTTTTCATGTCAGATTACTTCTCCTGCTTGTCCTCTGCCTGATCGAGCATAATGTCATCGGACTCCACTTCTTTGTTTCTGTTCTCATCGATTCCCAGACTCTTGTCGATCTTCTTCTTGGCCTTTCTCCAATAGATTCCTGCTGCGGCACCTACTGCGATAACCACACCGGCTACTGCCTGAATGGCGTAGTTCATAACAGAAGGATCAATATATGCATCTGCGGTTCCGGAGAACAGTACTGCAAATGCTGCTGCAAAAAATGTTACCTGTGCGATCTTACTTAATTTTTTCATGTTTTCTACCTCTTTCTTTTGTTGTATTGTTTTATCAGATTATTCTGCCTGTTCTTTTGCTTTTTTGATCTGTTCCTGGACAGCCTGTACAATGTACTTTGCACCTACCTCGGCACTGTTGCCCAGATTGTATACATATTCTTCCACGAATTTTTCAATTCTGTCATGGTATGCATCCTTCTGCTCCAGCAGATTTCTGACCTTGCTTTCGGTCTCCTCTGTCTTTGCAGGGTCCAGACGGTCGCCGATCACATCACGCATCCAGATATTGATGGGCACGGTGTCGATCTTCTGATACTCAGGGTTCATGACCTTCATAGGGGTATCCACGAACAGAACCGGCTTATTGGTCGTAAAGGCATATTCATAAGCAATACCGGACCAGTCGGTCACCAGCAGATCTGCCTCAAATACCGTGCTGTTGGAAGAAAAATCTGTCTGGATCTCAATATCCGGATTATTGGCATAACGCTCTTTCAGGCGGTCCATCTTATCCTGCTGCAGACGTACCTGCTGGGGATGAGGACGTACCACTACTTCGTAGCCCTTGCCAGCCAGATCATCCAGCATGCCTTCCAGACAACTGTCCACAATATTGTCCTTCTGCCAGGAGGGGGCGATCAGAATGTGCTTCTTCTCGTGAGGTGTCTTGTCCGCCTTCTTGTAATCTTCGATCATACGATCCAACAGACAGTAGCCCCAGTCGATCAGCTTCTTGGGCGGCAGACCGTAAGCTTCCTCGGTCTTGCGGATTTCCTCGGTGTGATGCTTGCCGACACAGTATACCGTATCGTAGTGATCCATGGAACCGGTACGCATGGTCATGTTCAGACTGTCCATGCAGTGAGGGATATAGATGTATTCAATATCCTTTCTCACATAACTGCGCTTGATATGGAAATTCTCAATATCCGGCATGGTCATGACCACCACATCCGCATCCATCTTCATCATCAGTGTGATCAGACGCTTTTCACCGATATAGTATGCCCGGATCTTGTCCTCTTTTTCCGCCAGTGCGAAGATCTGGTCTTCCGGGTCACTGGTGATATAATGGATCGTCAGGTTCGTATGCGCCAGGAGCCATTCGATAATGCCCTGATAATATTTGTAGAAACCGCTGCTCTCGGAATAAAATACCAGATGCTTGTTCACCACAGAGAAGAAACGCTTGAAGTCCTTCTTTTCTCTCTTGGCGTAAGGATTTTTCTCGAAGAGTTTCTTCTTGCCGCCGATGGACTGCAAATCCTCCAGTTCCTGTTTGCTGGCTTCCAGTGCTTCATAATCCACATAGTCCTTGGGATTGATAGCCCAGTTCAACAGATACAGCTGCAAAATAGCGAACAGGTTGCTGGCGATCCAGTACAGTGCCACACCTGCCGGAACAAACCAGCCCAGATACAGGGACAGGCCTACCGAAAATGCCATCATACCGTATTTGTTCAGCTTGGACTGCTCGGCCTGAATAACGTTGGATGCATTCTGTGCAACACACAGTAACCATGCGGAAACACCGGCTACAATGGGAACAATAATGTCAATGCCGCCCACTTCGGAAGGCACCCAGCTTAAGTTGATACCACAGAAGTCCAAAGAGATTTCCTGCACCTGCTGTAACACAGATGCGACATCCACTCCTGCCAGTCCCGACTGTAATGCTGCGAACTGTTCCGCATATTTGCCGCTCTTGATCATCTCCACTACCGCCAGCTGGATGGAAGAACTCTCCGGATTTGCACCGGCCAGGCTGACAGCCAGTCCGTTGAATGCCGTGATCACATCCTGTGACAGATGGAGCAGATAATCCAGCGGATGATAAATGACCTCTACTAATCCCATCAGCAAAATGATCTGGATTGCCAGTGGAATCAGGGATGCCAGCGGATTGTATTTTTCTCTCTTGAAGATCTTGGACTGTTCATCTGCGATCCGGTCCGCATCTCCGAAATGTTTTGCCTTGATCCGGTTGATCTCCGGCTGCATTTTCACCATTTT
>JBNMJR010000107.1:0-8247 GCA_050873925.1 Acetatifactor sp. | reverse complement strand
GGTTGTTGATGATGTTCGTTGCTTCCTTATCCGACAGGGAAGTGATGATCTTCTGCTGATTGTCCATATCTAAATAGGAAAAAACGTCTGCCGCCAGGTCCTTGGGAAGGATGCGGAAGACTTTGAGCATGTCCTCTTCTTCCAGTTCTTCCAGAAGTCCTGCAATATCGGCATCGTTGAGTTCAGCCAGATACTGGCGCAGTTTGGTATACTGCTTGGTGTTAAGAAGTTCTAAGACTTCTTCCAGTTCTTTGATCTGTTCCATGATGATCCTCCTTATGATGTTTTCTATGGGTGTAACTTACGTGGCAACTTCGCCCCGGAAGCGGGTTGTCAGAACTCTTCTGTGTACACTTCATAAAAACCACCACCTTTCCTCATGGAATCATTAAACCGCTATTTTTATTTTAACTTTCAGACTATTCTTTGTCAATGAAATAAGTCTCTTTCAATTTCTCAATTTTTACCTTTCCGCAGGTGGTTTCTGTCAGGTTTTTTCTGATGTTTTCTTCTTTTTCCACCGGGACAAGTAAAATAAATTTTACATTTTCCGCATAGATGCTGTCCGCAGGAACGATGCCCTGCTGTCCGAAATAGTACTGCAGTTTTCCCACGTCATTGTAATCCGTTGTCACTTCCAGTTCACAACCTTTACGCATAATGCCGGTCTCACAGTGGGTCAGTCCTTCCTTCACCGCCTGGGTGTAGGCCCGCACCAGACCGCCGGTGCCTAACAATGTACCTCCAAAATACCTGGTCACTACCACTGCAATATTACGGATGCCGGATCCCGTCAGCACTTCCAGCATCGGGCGTCCTGCCGTTCCGGAAGGTTCCCCGTCATCGCTGCACCGGGTCAGTTCGCCTCTGCTTCCTATTATAAATGCCGAGCAGTTATGTCTGGCATCCCAGTATTTTTTCTTCATTTCTTCTATAAAAGCCACTGCCTCTTCCTCGGTTTCGCACTTGCGGATCGTAGCAATAAAGCGGGATTTTTTCTCCACGATCTCACCCTCACCGCCGGATAAAAGGACTCTGTAGCTGTCTGTTGTCATTGTATCGCCCATGTATGACCTCTCTTATTTTCGGATTCTTTCGAAATTTTGATTTCTTTTTCAGTGTAGCATAACTTCTCCAAAATGTGAAACAATTCTAAAAAGCCTTTATTTACATAGCATTATTTGATATAATGGATGAGTCTGTATCTCAGACAGAAAGGACTTGTTTTATGAATTATGGTAAAAAAGGTGTCCGGGCGAAGCAAAAGACACTCAACTCTAAATCACAAAAATGGGGACGAAAAATTGCCCTGACCTGTGTCAAGGTCGTGCTGGCAGCCTTTGTCGGTGTCGGCATCTGCGGTGTAGCCGCCGGTATCGGTGCTTTCCGCGGCATCCTCTCCTCCACCCCCACGATCCGTCTGTCAGATGTCGTGGCTGTCGGAGAAGCCACCATCGTCTATGACAGAGAAGGCAATGAGATCGATCAGTATGTCAGCACCAACTCCAACCGTCTCTCTGTCGGCATGGATGAGATTCCCGACTACATGGGCAAAGCGTTCGTAGCCATCGAAGACGAACGTTTCTATCAGCATAACGGTATCGACGTCAAGGGTATCATCCGTGCCGGTTATCAGTTCTTAAAGACCGGTGGTGAAGAAGCTCAGGGTGCCAGTACCATTACCCAGCAGTTATTAAAAAACACTGTTTTCACCGACTGGACTTCCGAGGGTGACAACAAGATCAAGAAGATCAAACGTAAGATTCAGGAGCAGTACCTGGCGCTGGAGATCACGAAGTATTATTCCAAGGATGAGATCCTGCTGCGTTACATGAACGCCATTAACTTAGGACAGAACACCCTGGGTGTGGAATCCGCATCCTTACGTTACTTCGGTAAGCACTGCAGCGAACTGACCATCTCCGAATGTGCGGTCATTGCCAGTATCACTCAGAACCCTTCCAAATACAATCCCATCCGTCACCCGGAAGAGAATGTAAAGCGTCGTGAAAAATGTCTGAACAAAATGCTGGAGCTTGGCTTTATCACGCAGGCCCAATATGATGAAGCCATGGCGGATACCGATGCTGTTTATGAACGGATCGGTCTGTACGACATTGATTACCAGGAAGCCAACGCCACCACCGGTTCCTACTTCTCCGATGCGGTATACGAACAGGTAAAGCAGGATCTGATCCTGTCCGGTTACAACGAGACCATGGCAGAGACACTGCTGACCTCCGGCGGTTTACGCGTGGAATCCACCCTGGATCCCAAGATCCAGAATATCCTGAACGAAGAATATGCGGATGCTTCCAACTACCCGGAGAATGTAAAATGGTATCTGAACTATGCGCTTACCATTATCTCTCCCGACGGCACCAAGAATAACTTCAGTAAAGAAAATATGATGACCTGGTTCAAGCAGAACCAGAATTCAAAATTCAATCTGATCTTCTCTTCCCAGGACGATGCCTATGCGGCTGTGGATACCTACCGTTCCGCAATGCTGGCCCAGCTGGGTGTGGAAGACAATGCAGACAATTATGAAGAGACCATTTCCATGACTCCCCAGCCTCAGTCCGCTATGGTCATCGAGGAGCAGAACACCGGCTATGTGGTAGCCATGATCGGCGGCCGCGGTGCCAAGGAAGGCCGTAGAACCTTAAACCGTGCCACCAGTGCCAAGCGTCTGCCGGGATCTACCTTCAAGGTAGTGGCCTCCTACGCTCCCGCTCTGGACAGTGCCGGCAAGACGCTGGCGACCGTTTACAACGATGCACCGTTCAACTATGCAGACGGTACCCCCGTTCGTAACTGGTACAAGACCGGTTACCGAGGCATCCAGAATATCCGCAGTGCGATCCGTGACTCCCTGAATATCATCGCAGTCAAGAACATCACGGTGATCACTCCGAGACTTGGTTATGATTATCTGCTGAATTTTGGATTTACTACGCTGACCGACGGCGTACAGGTCGGCAACGAGATCAAGTCCGACGTGAACCAGTCCCTGGCTCTGGGCGGTCTGACCTACGGTGTTACTCCTTATGAGCTGACCGGTGCCTACGCAGCCATTGCCAACGGCGGTACGTATGTTACCCCGAAACTGTACACCAGAGTCACCGATTCCGACGGTAATGTGATCCTGGACAACACCAATCCCACTACCCGACAGGTCATCAAGGAAACCACTGCTTTTCTGCTGACCAGTGCCATGCAGGATGTAGTTACCTCCGGTACGGGTTCCCGTGTGAATTTCGGTGGTATGGCTATCGCCGGTAAGACCGGTACTACCACCGGACCTACCGATGCCTGGTTCGTGGGATATACTCCTTATTACACCGCTGCCACCTGGACCGGTTATGACAATAACGTGGATCTGAACAGCGCCGAGGACGGTGTATCCAAGACCTTATGGCGTAAGGTTATGAAACGTGTTCATGAGGATCTGCCCAATACCCAGTTCCCGGTTCCTTCCGGAATCGTACAGGTAGCGGTATGTTCCCAGTCCGGTAAGCTGCCGATTCCCGGCCTCTGTGACGGTTCTGTCTACACGGAATACTTTGCAGAAGGCACAGAACCTACGGAAAGCTGTGATGTGCACTATCAGGGTGAGATCTGTGCTTACGACGGATTGCCCGCAAGTCCCGACTGCCCGTTCAAGTACACCGGTGTCGCTACTATGCCTCTGGTAGAGGATCCCGCATTGCAGCAGGGTTCCACCGTCATCATCAACAATCCGGACGGCACCCAGACCGTCAGCACACCGAATACCAGAAGTCAGTGTGAACATGATGCCACCTTCTTCGCCAATCCGGATTACGAATCTGTGATCAACCAGCAGCAGGCCGAGATCAATGCCCGGAATGCCGCTGCACAGCCGCAGACAGAAGAATAACAAAGAAACACCAATAAACTACTACCCGCCCTTGTATCGCTGCTCTGCGCAGCTACAGGGGCGGGTTATTTTTTGCATAAAAAATCACCGGATCAAACGTTTTCACGTTCCATCCGGTGATCATTATATAGCTTATGTTTTCAGCTGTTTCCTATACAATACCCTGTGCGGTCATAGCATCTGCAACCTTCAGGAAGCCTGCGATGTTAGCGCCTGCTACGTAGTTGCCTTCCATGCCGTACTTCTTGGCTGCATCATCCAGGTTGTGGAAGATGTTAACCATGATGGTCTTCAGCTTGGCATCAACCTCTTCGAAGGTCCAGGAAAGTCTCTCGCTGTTCTGGCTCATCTCCAGAGCGGAGGTAGCAACACCACCTGCATTGGATGCTTTGCCGGGGCAGAACAGAACACCGTTCTTCTGGAAGTACTCGGTAGCTTCCATGGTGGTAGGCATGTTAGCGCCCTCTGCTACTGCGAATACACCGTTGGCAACCAGCTGCTTTGCATCCTCCAGATCCAGTTCGTTCTGGGTTGCGCAGGGAAGAGCCACATCACACTTGATGGTCCATACACCATGCTCACCGTTCTTCTTCTCATGATACTGTGCGCTGGGTCTTGCAGCAGCATACTCGGTCAGTCTTGCACGCTTAACTTCCTTTACTTCCTGCAGCAGTGCTACATCGATTCCTTCGGGATCATAGATCCAGCCGGTAGAATCAGAACAGGTAACTACCTTTGCACCTAACTGCTGTGCTTTCTGGATAGCGTAGATTGCTACGTTACCGGCACCGGATACAGCAACGGTCTTGCCTGCGATATCCTTGCCATTGCACTTTAACATTTCCTCGGTCAGATACAGAAGACCGTAACCGGTTGCTTCGGTTCTTGCCAGGGATCCGCCATAGCTTAAGCCCTTACCGGTCAGAACGCCTTCATACAGGCCGGTCAGTCTCTTGTACTGTCCGTACATATAACCGATCTCTCTTGCGCCGGTACCGATATCACCTGCGGGAACATCGGTGTCTGCTCCGATATATTTGTAAAGTTCTGTGATGAAGCTCTGGCAGAAAGCCATGATCTCTCTGTCGGATTTACCCTTGGGGTCGAAATCGGAACCACCCTTACCACCGCCGATAGGCAGGCCGGTCAGAGAGTTCTTGAAGATCTGCTCGAAACCAAGGAACTTGATGATACCCAAGTTTACGGAAGGATGTAAACGTAAACCTCCCTTGTAAGGTCCGATTGCGGAATTGAACTGTACACGGAAACCGTTGTTTACCTGTACCTGGCCCTTGTCATCCACCCAGGGTACACGGAACAGGATCTGTCTCTCGGGAGTTACCAGTCTCTCCAGCAGAGCGTCCTTACGATATTTTTCCTCATTTGCCTCGATCACCACGCGAAGAGATTCCAGAACCTCTTTGACTGCCTGGTGGAACTCGGGCTGTGCAGGATTCTTTGCGACTACCAAATCAAATACTTCATCAACATATGACATTTGAATGTCCTCCTTCAATTGGTATACAGATTCATGACAACCTGGTTGCCATATGCTTTATTATAAAACGACTTTTTTAATTGTACAATAAACTTTATTTCACTAAATCGTAAAAGTTTTTGGCCATTTTCTATAAAAATTGCACAAAAAGGTATGCAAGTATACAATTTGTGCGTTATGGTGTACGTTAAATTGACGAAAGCGGTCGTTTTGTATGTTATAAATACTCTTTCAGGGTACGGATGTTGGCATTCTCCATCTCGATCAGTTCCTTCGCCAGACCACGGCAGGGGCTTCCGGCGAACTCTTCATTGTGCGCCAGTACCTTCTCCATTTCCAGCACACCGTTATTGCTGCCCTTGATGATCATTTCCGCGATATGGCTCGTACTGGTGTTGAGCAGGGTGTTATAACCGATCCCAAAGCGCAGCATCATGTTCTCCATGGCATTCTCCCGATAGGTCTGGGCCTTGCCCTCCACCAGAGTCTGTACCGCTCTGTCGTGCAGTCTGGAATACTGCAATTCCTGTTCCGCCACCACTGCCGCCAGCCTGTCATCGTAGATCTTGTCCGTAACGGCATCCAGGGCCTTCATGGCCATTTCCGTATTCCGCTGGATCTCCCGGTAGATGTTGATCTCCTGTTTCTTCAGATTGTGATTTCCTGTTTTATTCATAGAAAAAGCTCCTTACCGTTTTTGGTAAGAAGCTTTCCCTGAAATGGTTTATTTTATTCGTGCAACACGAATTGCTCCGCAGCTATGCTGCTCTCGCAATTCTACCTGCATTCGGATTCCGCTGATTTGCTTCCGCAAATCGCTTCTTCCTCATGCAGGTGCGATTTTCTCAAGTTCATAGGTCGCCGTATGCAAGCATCCGCGACCTTACGAACTTAGAAAATCTGTTATTGCACATACTCGCTCTTTACATACCCGATCTGACCGTTGTACTTGATCTTGCTCCAGTCGCCTTCTGTGCCGACCAGTTCAGCGGAATCGCCACCGGAGAGAACTCCCAGACGGTCTGCAGTCTCGCTGGCGGATGCACGAACGTTGATATTGGTGGTAGCGGTCACGGTTCCGATGGTCTCGGCACCGGCTGCGCTCTCTGCCAGCTGCAGGAACTCTGTCTTGATATAGCCTTCCTTGCCTTCATAATCTACCTTGGTCCAGCCATTCGGACGCTGCTCCAGTACCTGAAGCTTCGTACCGCCTGCCACTTTGCCAAGCTTATCCGCCTGCTCACTGTCAGAGCTTCTGACATTTACGGTAGTCGTGGTGGTCACATACTGAGGTCCCTGCTCTTCCGCGGGCTGTTCTGTGCCTTCAGCAGAAGTATCCTGACCGTCCGCAGCCTGATCACCGCCCTCGGCGGAAGTATCTGTATTCTGATCTCCGGCTACCTGATTGGCCAGCTTCTCGCCTACGGCAATGCTTACCTGAGAATCCAGCTCACTGATATACTGTAATACTTCCGGATGCTCTACCATTAGTTCATTGTATTCCACCGTGATCTTGTTGTTAAATTCCACAACATCATCCTGTGTGCTTACTGTCTTGATATAATCGTTGACTTCCTCGCTGTTCTCGCCGCGCTTGATATACAGCTCTCCCTGGTCATTGGTGCAGATATAAAGTGCCTGATAACCGGGAACCTCTTCCTCATGACCCACAAATGCGATCTTGTAATATACATAAGCGATCACTGAGCCCTCTTCCGGACCGGTCTTGGTATAGATCTCCAGGGTCGGATAATAATCAATATACTGTGCCAGTTCCAGATAACGGTACATATCTTTGTCAGAGATCTCATCACAGACGGAACGTAATGTTGCCTCGTCGCCGGATGCCATGGCGTTGTAATAAGTAGCTACCAGGGTATATACCGCACCCTCCTCGTTTGCTACCAGAGGTACATCCTCCGTTGTCGGTTCCGCAGCCATTTCGCTGGAAGCGGCTGCTTCACTCTCTGCGTTCTGCTGTTCCTCACGGTGGCGGTTGTTCATGCTCAGGCTTACGGATACGGTGACTGCCACTGCCACAACAACGACAGCCGGCAAAACTACTTTACTATGCTTTATGATATAGTTTCCAAGAAAATGTAATTTTTCCTTCCACATATTGCGTCCTTTCCAAGTTCCGAAAAAAGTTCTTTAATCGCAAAAAGCCGCAAGCGGCTTCTCTCATCTCTCTCCCTATAATCAAGGTGATGTAAATGCATCCGACAGGAATCGAACCTGCATTAAAGGCGTCGGAGGCCTCCGTTCTATCCATTAGACTACGGATGCAAATATTACAAATTTGTTACATCACCTCGAATATAATATCATAAAACACTACATATGTCCAGTTTAAATTGTTGGAATTATTCAGTTTTTTTCAAACATAATATCCGGCCCGGCCATTTTACACTATTCTCACTTCTCTCTCCCGGCTGCAATACAGATATAAATGATCCGACAGAACTTCCTCCGGTGGCAGTTCCGTCCGGTTCACTTCCGCGATCATTTTCTTCAATCCTTCCCTGTCCTGTTCCCGTTCCCTGGGAACCAGCAGAAATTCATGAACCGAACTGGGAATCAGATAATAATCCCCGCCCATACGCTCTGCCAGTCGTTCCAGTACTCCAGGATACAAAATACTGCAGGCCCCGTAAGTCTTGCAGGAATTCGTCAGGATCATCATGGACACCTTCCGCAGGAATTCTCTCCGGACTTCTTCCGGAAGCTCCTGCAGGGCATCCCCCAGCACATTTTCCATAGGGATGATCTCATGGGGAAACAGTCTGGGAGTATTCTTTACTGCAATCTCCAACAGTTCCCGGTCCGTCACCTTCCAGTTGTCCAGATG
>JBNMJR010000106.1:0-8291 GCA_050873925.1 Acetatifactor sp. | reverse complement strand
AGTCCAAGATGGGGCGCTTTGATACCATGATGGAGCAGATCAATATCCGCAAGGCAGAGTTAAACTCCAGACTGCTTCGTGCCAAATCCGATGAGGCAGCCAGAGAAGAGACGGTGAAAAAGCTGGAAGAGACCTTCGAGACCGTGACCGAAGAACTGCGGCAGATGACCGAACAGGAGGCAGCATCCGAACTGGAACTGGGCAATATCCGCGAGAACCTCACCGGACTGGATGCAAAGCTGCGGGAGACACAGAACCGTTTCCATCAGGAGCAGTCCAAGTTAGAAGCCCTGACCAATATCACCGAGCGCTATGACGGTTACGGCGGCAGCGTCAAGAAAGTCATGGAGCAGAAGGAAAAGGAAAAAGGCATCATCGGTGTCGTAGCGGACATCATTCAGGTGGAAGCCAAATATGAAACTGCCATTGAAACCGCACTGGGCGGTAATATTCAGAATATCGTAACGGATAACGAAGAGACCGCCAAGCATATGATCGGGTTCCTGAAGCAGAATCGTCTTGGAAGAGCCACCTTCCTGCCTCTGACCAGTATTACCAAACCCCAGGAATTCAAGAATCCCGAGGCACTGAAGGAAAAAGGTGTCATCGGTATGGCAGATGAACTGGTGGACACGGCGAAGGAATACCGCAATGTGGCCAAAGCCATGCTGGGACGTATCGTTGTGGTAGACAACGTGGATAATGCCGTGAAGATCGCAAGAAAATTCGATTACGGCATCCGTATGGTCACGCTGGAAGGCGAACTCTTGGTTCCCGGCGGTGCCATCAGCGGTGGTGCATTTAAGAATAACAGCAATCTCCTGGGAAGACGTCGTGAGATGGATGAACTGGAGAAGAAGGTGAAAAAGCTTTCCGAGGATATCAAGACCTATAATCAGAAGATCGAAGACACCAAGGCGAAGCGCAATAAGCTGCGTATGGATCTGGAAGCACTGAAGACCGAGATGCAGCGTAAGTCCATCGAGCAGAATACCGCAAGATTAAATATATCTCAGGCCAGAGAACGTATGGAAGAAGAGGCGGAGAGTGCACAGTCCCTGAAGCTGGAAGAACAGGAGATCGAGACCAAGATCTTCGAGATCCGTTCCGGCAAGGAAACAATCGTACAGGAACTGGCTGCCAGTGAAGAACTGGAGAAAACCACCCAGGAACAGATTCTGGGATTCCAGAAGGAACTGGAAGGCTGTAGACTGGAGGAGAGCGAAGCTTCCGCCCACGCCGGGGAATGGGAAGTAAAAGTCGAGAAGATGCGTCAGGCATTGGATTACAAGCAGGCCAATGTAGACCGTATCAACGGCGAACTGGAACGTGCACAGGCAGAACTGAATGAGATCTTACAGGCGCTGACCGAAAATGCACAGGAAGTGGAACGTAAGAAGAATAACATTCTGGAAATAGAGAAGACGATTGCGGCTTCTCATGAAAATCAGGATGCTTCCAAGAAAAAGCTGGACGAGGATATTGCAAAGAAAGAAGAACTGTCTGCAAAGCAGAAAGACTTTTTCCGCAGCAGAGAAGAAATGTCAGAGCGCATGAATGCTCTGGACAAGGAAGTCTATCGTCTGAGTGAACAGAAGAAAAAACTGGAAGACAATATCGAAGGCCAGATCAATTACATGTGGGATGAGTATGAGATCACCCTGAGCGACGCGGCAGGTCTCCGCAACGAAGAGATGAATGATCTGCCCGCCATGAAGCGTGAGATCAGCGGTCTGAAAGATGAGATCCGGATATTAGGTAATGTCAATGTCAATGCCATTGAGGATTACAAGAATCTGATGGAGCGCTATACCTTCATGAAGACCCAGCATGATGATCTGGTAGAGGCGGAGAAGACACTGGAAGGCATTATCGAGGAACTGGATACCGCCATGCGCAAACAGTTCACGGAGAAATTTGCGGAGATCAGCAGAGAGTTCGATAAAGTGTTCAAGGAACTCTTCGGCGGTGGTAAGGGAACTCTGGAGCTGATGGAGGATGAGGATATTCTGGAAGCAGGCATCCGCATCATCGCACAGCCCCCCGGAAAGAAGCTTCAGAACATGATGCAGCTCTCCGGTGGAGAAAAGGCGTTGTCTGCCATTTCCCTGTTGTTTGCCATCCAGAACTTAAAGCCCTCCCCGTTCTGTCTGCTGGACGAGATCGAGGCTGCGCTGGATGATTCCAACGTAGGCCGTTTTGCAAAGTATTTACATAAGCTGACCAAGAATACCCAGTTCATCGTCATTACCCACAGACGTGGTACGATGGAACAGGTGGACAGACTGTACGGTATCACCATGCAGGAGAAGGGGGTATCTACCTTGGTAAGTGTCAACCTCATTGACAAAGATCTGGATGATTAGTGTGTGGAGGAAATCGGATGAGTGAGGAAAAGAAAGGCTTTTTTGCCCGGTTAAAAGAGGGACTGACCAAGACCCGGGACAATATTGTCCGTGGGATCGATTCGGTCTTCAGCGGGTTCTCCGCCATTGATGATGATTTCTATGAAGAACTGGAAGAGATCCTCATTATGGGAGACATCGGTGTCAACGCGACTACCGCTATTGTGGAGAGACTGAAACAACAGGTGAAGGAAAAACATATCAAGGAACCTTCCGAATGTAAACAGCTTCTGATCGAAAGTATCAAGGAGCAGATGCAGGTGGATGAGACAGCCTATGATTTCGAGAAGGAACAGTCTGTGATCATGGTCATCGGTGTCAACGGGGTGGGTAAGACCACTTCCGTCGGCAAGCTGGCCGGTAAGCTGAAGGATGAGGGCCGGAAAGTCCTTATTGCCGCGGCGGATACCTTCCGTGCCGCAGCGGGAGACCAACTGGCAGAGTGGGCATCCCGGGCGGATGTTCCCATGATCGGTGGAAAAGAAGGTGCGGATCCCGCCAGCGTGGTGTTCGATGCCGTGAATGCGGCGAAGGCGAGAGGTGTGGATGTGCTTCTCGTAGATACCGCAGGCAGACTGCACAACAAGAAGAACCTGATGGAAGAACTTCGCAAGATGAATCGTATCATCGACAAGGAATTCCCCAATGCCCACAGAGAGAACCTGATCGTTCTGGACGGTACTACCGGACAGAATGCTCTGGTGCAGGCGAGAGAATTCGGTGAGGTGGCGGATCTTACGGGTATCATCCTGACCAAGATGGACGGAACGGCCAAGGGCGGTATCGCAGTGGCAATCCAGTCCGAACTGAAGGTTCCGGTAAAATATATCGGTGTGGGAGAGACCATCGAGGATCTCCAGAAATTTAATTCCGATGAATTTGTAAACGCTCTGTTTGATGTAAATATGGATGACATCGGTGAACTGCATCTGCCGGAAGAGGAAAACGAACAGACAGATGCGGAGGAAGAATAAACAGGCAGACCAAAGAAAGTGTGACAGAAAGGCATGGGAAGAAAAATGCAGGAAGAAATGTTGACTTTAGAGAAATTCGAAGAAGCAAGCGAAATCGTTAAAAAAGTTACTTTGGAGACCAAACTGGTATACAGTGATTATTTCAGTGCCCAGACCGGCAACCGTGTGTATTTAAAGCCCGAGAACTTACAGTTTACCGGTGCTTATAAGCTGAGAGGCGCTTATTATAAAATGAGCACTCTGACCGACGAAGAGCGGGCCAAGGGACTGATCACCGCCTCCGCAGGCAACCATGCCCAGGGCGTGGCTTATGCGGCAAAATGCTACGGCAGTAAGCCAACCATCGTAATGCCCACCACCACACCTTTAATCAAGGTAAACCGTACCAGAGGCTATGGTGCAGAAGTAGTACTGCATGGGGATGTCTATGATGAGGCCTGCGCAAAGGCATACGAGCTGGCAGAAGAGCACGGCTATACGTTCATTCATCCTTTTGACGATCTGACGGTAGCTACCGGTCAGGGTACTATCGCTATGGAGATCTTCAAGGAGCTTCCTCTGGTAGATTATATTCTGGTTCCCATCGGTGGCGGCGGACTGGCAACCGGTGTTTCCACACTGGCAAAACTGCTGAACCCGAAGATCAAGGTCATCGGTGTAGAGCCTGCAGGAGCCAACTGTATGCAGGTATCTTTAAAGAACGGCAAGGTCACCACACTGCCCAAGGTCAACACTATTGCAGACGGTACCGCAGTAAAGACTCCCGGAAGCAAGATTTTCCCGTACTTACAGAAGAATCTGGACGATGTGATCACCGTAGAGGATGAGGATCTGGTAGTAGCTTTCCTTGATATGGTAGAGAATCATAAGATGATCGTGGAGAACTCCGGTCTGCTGACCGTTGCAGCCTTAAAACAGTTAAAGGTGAAGGATAAGCGTATCGTATCTATCCTGAGCGGCGGCAACATGGATGTCATCACCATGTCTTCCGTAGTACAGCAGGGTCTGATCTTAAGAGACCGTATCTTCACCGTATCCGTACTGCTTCCCGACAAGCCCGGTGAGCTGTGCAGAGTATCCGGTATCATTGCCGGTGTCAACGGTAATGTCATCAAGCTGGAGCACAACCAGTTCGTATCCATCAACCGGAGTGCTGCCGTGGAGCTGCGCATTACCTTAGAGGCCTTCGGCACCGATCACAAGAAGCAGATCATTGCCGCTCTGGAAAAAGAGGGATATCAGCCGAAACTGGTAAGAGCCAATATCTAAGTTTTAAGATTTGAAAAGAAGTGAATGTATCACCGATAAAAGCCGCATATTATAGATATGCGGCTTTTGTGTGGAATGGAGAAAAAGTTATGGCAAAGAAGACAGAAAAAGAACTGGAAATACAGAGACTGGACAAAAAAACACCCTTACAGATGATCTGGGATTATGTGATGATCACAGTAGCCTCTTTTGTCTATGCGGTATCCGTCAGCTTGTTTTTGGATCCGAACTCTCTGGCGCCCGGAGGCATCACCGGTATCGCCATTATTTTAAACCGCCTGTTCGGTATTGAAACCGGTACCTGGATGCTGCTCATCAACATCCCGATCCTGCTGATCGGTATCTGGAAATTCGGACTGCGGTTCATTCTGTCGACCATTTATTGTACGGCAATGACTTCCCTGTTTACGAACCTGCTGACACCGGTGGGTGCAGTGACGGCGGATCCGCTTCTGGCATCCTTATGTGGCAGCGCCCTGATGGCCGTATCCATGGGATGGGTGTTCAAGGCCGGATCCACCACGGGAGGAACAGACATTATTATCAAATTGTTGCGGTTGAAGTTCCCATACCTCAAGACGGGAGCGTTATTCTTCCTGACAGATGTTGTTATCGTCATCGCATCGGCATTCGTATTTCAAAATATTGATAAGGCATTGTATGCCGGTATCGTGGTCATTATAACATCAGTAGTATTGGATGTGGTATTGTACGGTCGTGATGAGGCAAAATTGATCTACATTATCAGTGATCATGCGGAGAAAATTGCAGGGAGACTTTTGGAAGAACTGGATATCGGTGTGACCTATGTACAGGGAAGCGGCGCCTACAGCGGTAAAGAGAAGAGTGTCATCATGTGTGCCATGAAGAAAAACCTGTCACCCAAGGCGGAAGAGATCGTAAAGGAAGAGGATCATCTGGCATTTATGATCGTCACCAGCGCTACCGAGATCTTCGGAGAGGGCTATAAGAGTTATTTCAGTGAGAAACTGTAACTGCAGTGAAAAACAGCGGAGGAGAAAGAAATGCAGGATTTTGACTGGAGCATTATTTTGTCCTTATATCAGACGAAAAGTATCAGCCAGAGCGCAGAACAGCTTTATCTGTCGCAGCCGGCGCTGACCAAAAGACTCCGGAATATTGAGAGGGAACTGAACTGCAATATTGTAGTGCGTAGTCATAGTGGGATTGCGTTTACACCCCAGGGAGAGCAGCTGGTACAGCATGCGGAGAAGATCGCGTCGGAGCTGGCGCTGCTTCGGGATGATATTCTGAAGTATCAGAATGGTGCGGACGGCACATTGAATATTGGGGTCCCCTATTCCTATGTACGTTTCGTTTTACCGGAACTGCTGGCGGTCTATAACAGCAGGTATCCGAACGTGATCGTGAATATTACCACGGCTCTGAGTGACCGGCTGGTGCAGGAATTGCGGGAAGGAAGTCTGGATCTGTGTTTTGCCAGATTTGATGTGGATGACAAAAATTTCCGCAGAGAAGAAGTCAGCGAGGATCAGATCTATGCGGTGTATCATGAGCCGTTTACTTTGCAGGAAATGGAGAATCTGCCTTACATAGAATATAACAAGAACGATCCGACCAATGAAGCGTATGATCGCTGGTGGAAGGAAAATTTTACCAGGCAGCCCAGACTTCGCATGCGTGTGCCCAACGGGGATGCCTGTTTGTCCATGATCCAGAAGGGACTGGGCTATGGAGTTTTCTGCGATAAGTCTTATTTTGAGCAGGATCCAACGTTGACAGCGATTCCGCTTTTGATGAAGGACGGAACTTATTTTACGAGGAAGACCTGGATGGTATGGACCGGAGAGGGACAGGAGCATCCCTGTCGGGACCATTTTATGGAAGTGGCAAGGGAGTATTTTCATAAAAATGAAAAGTAGGCCGGAAACATTCTTTATTTTTATAGGATCATAACTTTTTGATACTTACATTTCGAATAAAAATCATCTATAATAGCGTCGTGTCCGAAAGGGCAGACGCTATTTTTGTGTAGCAGCATAGAATAGCATAAAACAGTAGAGAGAACCGTAGGGAAAATGCGGTAATGATATAGGAGTTATGTGATATGAGCGATACAACATTGACAAAAGAGGAGAAACAATATAAACGCCTGACCGAGGAACCGGTGGCACGGCTGATCCTGGAACTGGGACTGCCCACCACCATCAGTATGCTGATCACAAATTTATATAACATGGTGGATACCTGGTTCGTCAGCCAGCTGGGCACCAGCGCCACCGGAGCGGTAGGTGTGGTATTCGGTCTGATGGCAATTATTCAGGCTTTTGGATTTATGTTCGGCCACGGGGCCGGAAGCAATATCAGCCGGTTGTTGGGAGCCCATGAAAAGGAGCGGGCAAAAGCTTTTTCCGCTACGGGATTTTATCTGGCGGCAGGAGCGGGAGTGCTGATATCGGTGATCGGTATTGCCGATCTGAACGGACTTTGCAGACTGCTTGGAAGTACGGAGACAATCCTTCCCTATGCGAGGATCTATGCCTTTTATATTTTGCTGTCGGCACCGGCCATGGCATCCAGCTGTGTGATGAACAATGTACTCCGGTATGAAGGCTATGCCAATCTGGCCATGGTGGGACTGGTCTCCGGCGGTATCTTAAATATGGCGGGAGATGCCATTCTTATGTGGGGCTGCAATCTTGGTATCCGGGGAGCCGCGCTTTCCACCATGATCTCCCAGTACATATCCTTCGGGATCCTGTTGGCCTTTTTCCTGCGGGGAAAGACCCAGAGCAGTCTGGCACCAAAATATTTTACCTGGGAGTTTGCGGTGCATAAGAATATCATTACCGCAGGTTTCCCCAGCATGATGCGGCAGGGACTGACCAGTGTATCCACCATGGTGCTGAACGCACAGGCAGCAGTCTACGGGGATATTGCCATTGCCGCCATGAGTGTGGTATCCCGTATTTTCAATTTCGTATTCAGCGTGGCGTTGGGCATCGGTCAGGGCTTCCAGCCGGTATCGTCATTCAATTATGGGGCGAAGAAATATTCCCGTGTGAAGAAAGCGTTCTGGTTTACCCTGTGCGCCAGCCTGGTGACTATGGTAGTGTTCGCAAGTGCGGTGTATGTGTTCCGCAGAGAGCTGCTGCTGGAATTCCTTACGGATATGGATGCCTATGAGATTGCCTTTTATGCGTTGCAGATCCAGTGCCTGACACTGCCGTTTATCCCGGTATGTATCTGCGGCAACATGCTGTTCCAGTCCATCGGAAAGGGTGGCAGAGCTACGATCTTAGCCTCCTTCCGCAGCGGCTCCATCTACATCCCGGCTCTGCTGATCCTGACCGCAATCTGGGGGCTTCGGGGCATCCAGTGGTCACAGCCGGTGTCCGATGTTTTATCGGCTATTCTGTCACTGCCGGTGGCTATGGCATTTTTAAAGGGACTGCCGGAGGATGGCAGGGAAGTATAGACAAGAATGAGATCCCTTCGTCATAAGACGGAGGGATTTTTTACTTTATAGGAAAGTTCTCCTTCGGAGAACCCTTGAATTGAAAATGGCCCGCACGGAGGCGGGCACGACAAGTAAACGATAGATTTTAGAAGAGGTAGAAGCCTTCCGCTCCAGGAAAATCTTCGCCAAATTCATCGTCTT
>JBNMJR010000105.1:0-8398 GCA_050873925.1 Acetatifactor sp. | reverse complement strand
GTGATCCTGGTACAGCTACCGCCGGAATGGTTCCGCTTTGGCAAAAAGAATAAAAAACGCATAATTTTAAGAAAAAGTGCAGAGACTGTCCTTAAACAGATAGTAAGGAGGAAATGCGGAAGATGGATTATATCAATGCTTTCTGGGTGGGCGGTCTGATCTGTGCTTTGGTGCAGATTTTAATGGAAAAGACGAAGATGATGCCGGGACGCATTATGGTGCTTTTGGTGGTGACCGGCGCGGTGATCAGCGCACTTGGCTGGTACGAGCCTTTTCAGGATTATGCGGGAGCCGGTGCCAGCGTACCGCTGCTCGGTTTCGGAAATGTATTAATGAAGGGCGTGAAAGAAGCAGTGCAGGAACAGGGCTTTTTGGGGCTTTTTGCCGGAGGCTTCAAGGCCGGTGCCGTGGGGACCTCCGCAGCGCTGATCTTCGGCTATCTGGCGAGCCTGCTCAGCAAGCCGAAGATGAAGGAGTGATCAGAGTTCCTCGTAGGAGATTCCCTTCAGATCCAGATATTTTTTCAGTGCCTTGTCCCATGCGGTGTCAGCGCTCTTGTCCATGGTGAAGATCTGGTAGGCACATCCGGTGGTGAGAACGGTCTTTTCCCCGTCGTAACGGATGTTCAGTACCAGGGCCCGGATGACGGAAGGGTCGACTTGCGCTTTTTCCAGCATGGCAGCTGCTTTATCGGGCTGCATATGAAGCACAAATTTAAAATACAAAGGAGTGTGTTTTCCCTTGATCAGGTCAAAGCACAGTCCTTTTATTTTGCTCCAGGACTGCAGATCCCAGGGAATACAGTCCTCGCCCCGTTCTTCGGCGGGATAGAAGTCCTTGTTGATATGCCCGTCGATGGTGACGGTGAGGGCAGTACTGACGGTGGCTTCTTCCAGCAGGAAGGGATCAAAGGTATCCGCTACCAGCAGGTGGTTCATAAAATTTTTCATGGATGTAATCTGTAATGCGATCATGGGGACTCCTTTTTTATTAACAGTATAAACGAAGTCCGACGAAAAGGGAATATGAATATTTTGTGTAAAGACTTTACGAACGGGATATTTCGTGCTATTATAAGTAGTATTCAAAACTACATAGTATAGTTTCTTGAAAAACACAAATAATTGTAACTATTCAACACAACATTTGCAAATCGTTCTTTCAGAGATATGCCTTTGAATAGCTGCAACCAATAATATGGAGATAGATAATATGAGCTTTAAAATTGTAGTAGACAGCTGTTGTGAATTGCCGGAAGAGTATCTGCAGGATCCCCGGTTCGAGATCGTGCCCCTGGGACTGGAAGTGGGAGATTATCAGATTCAGGATGATGAGAACTTTGACCAGGCGGAATTTCTGAAGAAAGTTGCGGAGTATCCGAAGTGCCCCAAGTCGGCATGTCCTTCTCCGGAGCGTTTCCGGGAATCCTACCGCACGGAGGCGGAGCATGTGTATGTGATCACCTTGTCCTCCCACCTCAGCGGAAGCTACAACAGTGCGGTGCTTGGAATGAATCTCTATCGGGAAAAATATGGAAAGAAACAGATCCACGTCATCGATTCCGAGTCCGCCAGCTGCGGTGAAACCCAGATCGCGAAGAAGCTGGTAGAACTGGAGGAGCAGGGACTGCCTTTCGAAGAGATCGTGAAACAGATCGAGGAGTTCCGCAGTAATGTCCATACTTATTTTGTACTGGATAATCTGGAGACTCTGCGCAAGAACGGACGACTGACCGGTGTGAAGGCACTGGTGGCATCCACCTTAAGCATCAAGCCTATCATGGCCGGAGACAAGGGCAGCATCGTGCAGAGAGGCCAGAGCGTCGGCATGAAGAAAGCACTCCGCAGAATGGCGGAGATCGTGCTGGAGGAAGCCGGTGATACGAAGGACCGCTTCCTGATGATCACCCATTGCAATGCACCTGAGCGTGCCGAGACTGTGAAGAAGCTTCTTATGGAAAAGGCGGAGTTCAAGGGATGCCTGATCATGGACACCCGCGGTGTCAGCAGCATGTACGCCAACGATGGCGGCGTGATCGTAACCGTGTAAGCAGAGCTTCATAAATGATATAAGCATATAGAAGAGTATAAGCATTATAGCCCCGGTGAATAGGATTGCCAGTTTTTTGTTTTCTGACGGCCTGCTCCGCCGGGGCTTTTGCTTTCCTGAAAAATAACCGAAACAGGAGTTTTCCGAGGAAAAAGGGTCCCGAAAGCTGCCGGAAAAAGTGAGTTTCCTCTCAAATTGCTTGTTTGACCGGAAAGAGTGGAAATAGCTTGTTCGGACAAGGGAAATTCCACCATTTCAAGCAAATTCCTTTATTTAAGAGGAACAGGTCGCTTCACGCATTCATTCGATACGGCTGCATTGTTATAGGAAAAACGTTTTGTATCCGTTGACAGGAAGAGGGTCGCGTTATTTCAAGCGAATGATGTTTGTATCAAAAACGGGAAAATGCTGCAAAAAAATACAAAAACAGAAGATTTTCAGGTGCCGGGAACAGCGATTTTCGCAAAAAGCATGTTTTGTGAGATTTTTGTACAAAAAATATGGCAAAAGGGCGATTCGTTGTACGGAATCGGTAATTTTACGGAGATTTGCGAAAATGCCGGTTTCTCTATGGATGGTCGAGGGAGATTCCCCAATAGAAGCCCGAGGTATCGTCAGCATTTCATAATAAGAATGTAAGAGCTTACATCCGTGTCAACCAAACATCTTCATGCATATTCCACAAAAAGATAGATAAAAAATTAACTTTCCTAAAAGCTATTGATAGTTTTTATTATTTAGGATACAATTACACATGTATAGAAATTGAGTAGCCGACAGAAAACGGCTATTTTTTACAAAATAAAATGTAAGCGCTTACACACAACGCCTGGCAGCCGGCACAGACAGTCATTGCCATAGTACATGGAAGAAAAAGACCGTGCCGGCAGCCAACGTCGGTGGTCATGGTATAAAAGTAACGCAGACAGCAGCCCGCAGAATGGAGAAGATTATGAGCCGATTGAAGATAGCAACCCCGAATAAAGCCCAGCTTACGGTGGAACGACTGTACAAAGATCTGGAGAGAAGAATTATCGCCAGCCCGCCCGGATTATGCCCGGTGGACTTACAGCTTTCTTTTCTGAAAATGTGTCATGCCCAGACTTGTGGTAAATGTGTGCCCTGCCGTGTGGGACTGGGACAGTTGCAGAACCTGATGGAGGATGTATTGGCAGGCAAAGCCACTCTGAAGACACTGGATCTGATCCGGGATACTGCTTCCGACATCGTGGATTCCGCTGACTGCGCCATCGGTTACGAGGCAGCGCATATGGTACTGGCCGGACTGGAAGGCTTCCGTGAGGATTATGTTTACCATATCGAGCATGGCGGAAAATGTTCCTGCCATATCACCCAGCCGGTTCCCTGCGTGGCACTGTGCCCCGCCGGTGTGGATATTCCCGGTTACATAGCTCTGGTGAAAGAGGAGCGTTATGCGGATGCCGTGAAGCTGATCCGCAAGGACAATCCTTTCCCCACCGCCTGCGCACTGATCTGCGAGCATCCCTGTGAGGCAAGATGCCGACGCAACATGATCGACAGCGCCATCAATATCCGGGGACCTAAGCGCATGGCAGTGGACAATGCCAGAGCCAATACGGTTCCTGTTCCCGAGAAGGCGGAGAGCACCGGCAAAAAGGTAGCTATCATCGGCGGAGGTCCCGGCGGACTGTCTGCAGCATATTATCTGGAGCTGATGGGACATCATGCGGTGGTATTTGAGGAGAAGAGCAAGCTGGGAGGCATGCTGCGCTACGGAATTCCCAATTACCGTTTCCCCAGAGAGCGCCTGCAGGAGGATATCGACACCATCCTGTCCACCGGAGTGGAAGTGAAACTGAACACCAGAGTCGGCAACGGCGAAGGTGAGATTTCTTATAATAAATTGCACGAAGACTACGACGCAGTCTATATTGCCATCGGTGCCCATACAGATAAGAAGATCGGTATCGAGGGCGAGGACGCTCACGGTGTCATGTCCGCAGTGGAAATGTTGCGCCGCATCGGTGACGATGACATGCCGGACTTCAAAGACAAGACCGTAGTCGTGGTCGGTGGCGGCAACGTAGCCATGGACTGTACCCGTTCCGCCATCCGTCTGGGTGCGAAAAAGGTGGGAATCGCCTACCGCAGAAGACAGACCGATATGACGGCGCTTCCCGAGGAAGTGGAAGGAGCCATCGCAGAGGGCGCAGAGCTCTACAGCCTGAAAGCACCTCACAAGATCGAAGCCGACGAGAACGGCAACGTGACGGCCCTGTGGGTAGAACCGCAGATCATCGGTCCCATCGATGCCTGGGGACGTGCCCGCCCGATCCAGGCGGATGTGCCTCTCCTTCGAATTCCCTGTGACATCGTCGTGGTGGCTATCGGTCAGGGTATCGAGACCCGCCATTTCGAAGAGGCCGGTATTTCCGTAAAACGTGGCACTATTACGGCCATGAGCGACAGTGAAGTCAAAGATGTTCACGGTGTATTCGCCGGTGGTGACTGCGTGACCGGTCCTGCTACCGTGATCCGCGCCATCGCTGCCGGAAAAGTAGCTGCAGCCAATATTGACGAATATCTGGGTTACCACCATGTGGTACCCTGTGATGTGGAGATCCCTCCGGTATCCTACGAGGATAAGGAACCCTGCGGAAGGATCCAGCTGAGTGAAAAGGAAGCCGGAGAGCGCAAGAGGAATTTCGATGCATTTGAATGCGGCATGACGAAGCAGGAAGCCTGTCAGGAAGCGGGCAGATGCTTACGCTGCGATAAATACGGCTACGGAAGCTTAAAGGGCGGCCGTGCTGCCATCTGGTAAAAAGAGGAGCAAACAATGGGCGAGAGAATGATAAACCTTACAATAGACGGCGTACAGCTGCAGGTTCCGGAGGGAACCAGTGTCATGAGCGCGGCAGCAAGCGTCGGAATCGAAGTACCGCATCTGTGCTTTTTAAAAGACATCAATGAGATCAGTGCCTGCAAGGTCTGCGTGGTGGAAGTACAGGGAAAGAGCAAGCTGATCACAGCCTGCAACAGCCCGGTGGAAGAGGGGATGGTAGTATATACCAATTCTCCGAAGGTACGTCGTGTGCGCAAGACCAATGTGGAACTGATCCTGTCCCAGCATGACTGCCATTGCGCGACCTGCGTCAGAAGCCGCAACTGTAATTTACAGCAGATTTCCAATGATCTGGGGATTCTGGAAGTACCTTTCACCGAGGAAGTTCCCGAGACTCCCTGGGATCATTCCTTCCCTCTGATCCGGGATTCCAGAAAATGCATCAAATGTATGCGCTGCGTACAGATCTGTGACAAAGTCCAGGCCATGCATGTCTGGGATGTGCAGAATACCGGATCCCGTACCACGGTGGATGTGGCGGACAACAAGACCATCGATTGTTCCGACTGTACACTGTGCGGACAGTGCATTACCCATTGTCCCACCGGAGCATTGAGGGAACGTGACGATACTTACAAGGCTTTTGAGGCTCTGGCAGATCCTGAGAAGATCACAGTAGTCCAGGTGGCACCGGCGGTAAGAACCGCCTGGGGCGAGGAACTGGCACTGAATGCGGAGGAAGCTTCCGAAGGTAAAATGGTGGCAGCGCTGAAGCGTATCGGTTTTGACTATGTATTCGATACGAACTTCGCAGCGGATCTGACCATTATGGAAGAGGGAAATGAACTGCTGGAACGTCTGGGCAACTCCCGGAAATACGCATGGCCGATGTTTACCTCCTGCTGTCCCGGCTGGGTAAGTTTCGTGTCCAAGAGGTATCCGGAGTACCTGCGGAATCTGTCCACGGCAAAATCCCCCCAGCAGATGTTCGGTGCCATGGCGAAGACTTATTTTGCACAGAAAAAGGGCATTGATCCCAATAATATCTGCTGTATCTCCATCATGCCCTGCGTATCGAAGAAGAGAGAGGCTTCTCTTTCCTATATGAAGAGTGCCGGAGCCGGACAGGATGTGGATATTGTACTGACGACCAGAGAATTCGTGCGGATGATCCGCGCCGAGCATATCAATACCCGGTTCTTAAAGGAGCAGGCCTTTGATTCTCCTCTGGGAGAAAGCACCGGAGCCGGAGTGATCTTCGGTGTCACCGGCGGGGTTATGGAAGCAGCGCTTCGTACCGCTTATGCGGTAGTGGAAGGAAAGAATCCGGAGGCGGATGCTTTCCGGGCAGTCAGAGGAAGAGACGGAAGAAGAGAAGCAGACTTCACACTGGGAGATCAGACCTTACATACCTGTACCGTCAGCGGACTGGCCAATGCGGAGAAGCTGATGGAGGACATTAAGGCAGGAAAGGTATCCTATGATTTCGTGGAAGTCATGGCCTGTCCCGGAGGCTGTGTCGGAGGCGGCGGACAGCCGATCCATGATGGCTGTGAGTTTGCCGAAAAACGCGGCAGCACATTGTATCGTCTGGACAGCGCAAGAAAGCTCCGTTTCTCCCACGAGAATCCCGAGGTACAGAAGGCTTACGAAGAGTTCCTGGAGAAACCCTTAAGCCGCACCGCCCACAGGCTCCTGCATTCCGAGCATGTGAATGAGCTGTATTTTGAGACACATAACTATTTGTAATACCAGGTGACCGATTTAGACGCAGGGCATGCTTGCATGCACCTGTGGCTGAATCAGGGAACCGCCCAAACATGAGGAAGAAGCGATTTGCGAAGCAAATCAGCGAAATCCGAATGTTTGCAGAATTGCGAAAGCTGCATAGCAGCGGAGCAATTCGTGGGTATTACAATAAGACCCCTTGACATTTTTTCACACAGGGTCTATACTGTGTATAGTTTAAAGATGATTACCAGAGTAAGAGTGGACGCGCGCCACTCTTTCTTGTATGTATAAAACTTTTTCGCGCATCAGTAAAGGAGGGCATACATGTCCAAACGAGAGGACTACGAAAGCAGAACCGAAGAACTGCTTACGCCCATCGCAGAGGCCAATCAGGTGGAGATCTACGATGTGGAGTATGTGAAGGAAGGCAGTGACTACTATCTGAGAGCCTATATCGACAAGCCGGAAGGTGTGAACATTCTGGATTGTGAGAATGTCAGCAGAGCATTATCCGAAGCTCTGGACAAGGCGGATTTCATTCCGGATGCGTACATTCTGGAAGTCAGCAGCCCGGGACTGGGCAGAACGCTGAAAAAGGATAAGCATTTGCAGAAGAGCATCGGTGAAGAGGTAGAGATCAAGCTGTTCAAGCCCATTGATAAATGCAAAGAGTTTTCCGGCATTCTGGAAAGCTTCGATGCAGACAACATTACGATCACGGAAGACGGCAGCCCGAGAACTTTTGCCAGAGCAGACATCGCTCTGATCCGTCTGGCACTGGATTTTTGATACTATTCAGAGCCCGGGGGCGAAGGAATAGTTATAGCTTGTAAAATAAGAAGAAACCATACACTAAGAAAAGGCGAAAGCCGGAATGGAGGAAATGATGAATAAGGAATTAATGGAGGCACTGGACGTTCTGGAGAAGGAGAAGGAGATCAGCAAGGAGACCTTGTTTGAAGCCATCGAGAACTCCCTGATGACAGCCTGCAAGAACCATTTTGGAAAGGCTGACAATGTCCATGTGGAGATCAATAGAGAGACCTGCGATTTCCTGGTATATGCCGAGAAGGAAGTTGTACCCACGAAGGATGATGTGGAGGATGACTGCCTGCAGATCGCTCTGGAGGATGCACAGGAAATCTCCAAGAAGGCACAGGTCGGCGACATGATCCATGTAGAGATCAAGTCCAAGGAGTTCGGCCGTATCGCTACCCAGAATGCCAAGAACGTGATCTTACAGAAGATCCGAGGAAGAGAGAAGCGTGATCTACAACCAGTACTACGAGAAGGAAAAGGATGTTGTGACCGGCGTGGTACAGCGTTATGTAGGCAAGAACATCAGCATCAACCTGGGTAAGGCAGATGCCATGCTGACCGAGAACGAGCAGGTAAAGGGTGAAGTATTCAAACCCACCGAGCGTATCAAGGTCTACATTGTGGAAGTAAAGAACACCCCGAAGGGACCCCGCATCAATGTCAGCCGCACTCATCCGGAACTGGTAAAGAGACTGTTCGAGTCTGAAGTTACCGAAATCAAGGACGGTACCGTAGAGATCAAGAGTATTGCCAGAGAGGCAGGAAGCCGTACCAAGATCGCTGTATGGAGCAATAACCCCAATGTAGATGCAGTCGGTGCCTGCGTCGGTATGAACGGTGCCCGTGTCAATGCCATCGTAGAAGAACTGCGTGGTGAGAAGATCGACATCGTAAACTGGGATGAGAACCCCGGTAACCTGATCCAGAATGCACTTTCTCCTGCCAAGATCGTAGCAGTATTTGCAGATCCCG
>JBNMJR010000104.1:0-8419 GCA_050873925.1 Acetatifactor sp. | reverse complement strand
CTCCCAAGACCATGCAGTACACTGTTTAAAGTAGAGGCGAGATTTAGAAACGGACAGATCCAGCCAAGCGTCTTGATAAAGGTGCCTGCGAGCGTATTACAGAAGATCCTCTGACCGATAAAGTCACCGGTCAGTAAAAAGAATAATGTACTAAAAAGACCGAGAATCAGACAGTATTCTACGGTCTTTTTGATTGCGCGCTGGATCAGTCTCCGGTTGCAGGCAGACTGTGCTTCGGAAATCGTAGGGATCAGCAGGATCGAAACGGAGCTGGTCAGGACATTCGGAAACAGGATCATAGGCATGGCCATACCGGTGAGTACTCCGTATACACTTAGGGCTGTGGTGGTATCATAACCGTAGAGCAGAAGCTTCTGGGGAATGGAGACAGCTTCGATGCTTTGTAAAATATTCAGAACGATACGATTGGCAGTCAGGGGCAGTGCCATTCCCAACAGATCCCGGTAGACCGAGGAAGAAGGACAGATATTTTGCAGGGAAAGAACAGAGGCATCCGGATACAGGTGTATGTACAGGCAGATCAGAGCAATCAGCATAGACAGGATCTCGCCTACGGTCAGACCTAAGACCGCCGCGTTGATGGAGGGAGTACGGCCTTCTGCCAGATCGGCTCCGGTGACGAGGAAGACACAGCCGACGCGGGCCAGTTGTTCCAGAAGCTGTGTAAGTGCAGGGACGGAAGCTTTCTTTTTTCCATAGAAATAGCCGTTGATGCAGGCGTGCAGTGCGGCGAAGGGAATGGAGAAGGACAGGATCCGCAGCATGGATACGGTACGGGGTTCCTTTAAGAGGAAGGTCCCGATGGGATCCGCAGCCAGAAATAAGACAGCATTGACGGCAAAGGACAGAGGAAGGGTGATGCTTGCCCCGGCCAACAGTGTTTTTAAGTCATCGGAACGCCGAGAGGCGGTATTGGCGGCAACGAATTTGGAAATGGCGGTCTGGTAGCCTGCGGCAGTCAGGGAAAAGGAGAGAGACAGTGCCGGACTGAGCAGCTGATAGATACCCATTCCTTCTTCTCCGAAGAGTCTGGACAGGTAGATCCGGTAGAAAAAACCGATGACACGGGTAATAAGACCGGTGATCGTCAGAATCAGAGTACCGAAGATCAGAGGATGACGTTTGGCATGCTTCATAGCTTTTCGTTGGATCCTTTGCGGATAAAAGATCTTGCAAAAGTATATTCCATCCACCTTGTTGACAGAACTGCGCGGTGAATGCTATCATGAATAACAGTGAAATAAGCATGAAAATATGCGGAAATGAGGCAATATGATATATTTAGATAATGCAGCAACTACCAAGACGGCACCGGAGGTCGTGGATGCGATGCTCCCGTACTTCAGTGAATACTACGGCAATGCCAGCACCATCTACGGGCTGGGTGCCGAGAGCAAGAAGGCCATGGATCATGCCCGCCAGACTATTGCAGACAGTCTGGGCGCGAAGCCGGAAGAGATCTATTTTACCGCCGGCGGTTCCGAGTCCGACAACTGGGCTCTGAAGGCCACCGCAGAAGCTTATGCTTCCAAGGGAAAACACATCATTACCACAAAGATCGAGCATCATGCCATTCTCCATACCTGTGAGTACCTGGAGAAGAGAGGGTTTGAGACCACCTATCTGAACGTGGACAGAGACGGTCTGATCAGCCCGGACGAGCTGAAGGCAGCCATTCGTCCCGACACCATTCTGATCAGTGTAATGTTTGCAAATAACGAGATCGGTACCATCGAACCCATCGCCGAGATCGGTGAGATCGCGAAAGAACATGGTGTACTGTTCCATACCGATGCGGTACAGGCTTATGCACAGGTGCCCATCAATGTGGATGAAATGCACATCGACATGCTCAGCGCCAGCGGGCACAAATTAAACGGCCCCAAGGGTATTGGATTCTTATATATCCGCAAGGGTGTGAAGATCCGCTCTTTTGTACACGGCGGAGCGCAGGAGAGAAGCCGCAGAGCCGGTACGGAGAATATTCCCGGTATCGTGGGACTGGGTGCTGCCGTAGAACGTGCCATGCGTATCATGGATACCAAGACCCGCAAGGAGATCGAACTGCGGGATTATCTGATCGGACGTCTGGAGAATGAGATCCCTCACTGCTGGCTGAACGGTCACCGCACGAAGAGACTTCCGAACAATATCAACTTCTCCTTCCTGTTCATCGAAGGAGAATCCATGCTGATCATGCTGGATATGAAGGGCATCTGCGCTTCCAGCGGTTCCGCATGTACTTCCGGATCCCTGGATCCTTCCCACGTGCTGTTGGCCATCGGCTTAAAGCATGAGGAAGCACACGGCTCCTTACGTCTGACCTTATCTGAGGAAAGCACGAAGGAAGAGATGGATATTGTGGCGGAAGAAGTGAAAAGAATTGTACAGAGACTGCGGGATATGTCTCCTTTATATGAAGATTTCCTGAAAAGCCAGAAGAACAACTAAGTGAGAAAGAAGAGGATAACAGATACATGTACAGTGAAAAAGTAATGGATCACTTTCAGAACCCCAGAAATGTAGGGGAGATCGAGGATGCCAGCGGTGTAGGTACCGTGGGCAACGCAAAATGCGGAGATATTATGAGAATGTTCTTAGACATTGACGAGAACGGGATCATCAGAGAGGCAAAGTTCAAGACTTTCGGATGCGGCGCTGCCGTAGCTACCAGCTCCATGGCTACCGAACTCGTAAAGGGCAAGACCATTCAGGAAGCATTGCAGGTTACGAACAAGGCTGTAATGGAGGCTCTGGACGGTCTGCCTCCCGTAAAGGTACACTGCTCATTGCTTGCGGAGGAAGCTATTCATGCGGCTCTCTGGGACTATGCGGAGAAGAACCATATCACCATTGAAGGACTGCAGAAGCCCAAGAACGACATCAGTGAGGGCGAAGAAGAGGAAGACTATTAAGATCTATGAAGAAAAAAGTAGTAGTAGGCATGTCCGGGGGAGTGGATTCCTCCGTGGCAGCCATGTTATTGAAGGAACAGGGCTATGATGTGATCGGTGTCACCATGCAGATCTGGCAGGACGAAGAAGAAGCAGCCAAGGAAGCCAACGGCGGCTGTTGTGGGCTGTCGGCGGTGGATGATGCCAGAAGAGTGGCGCAGAGACTGGAAATTCCTTATTATGTCATGAATTTCAAAAAGGAATTCAAGTGCCATGTCATGGATTATTTTGTGGCAGAATATTTAAGGGGGCACACCCCCAATCTCTGTATTGCCTGCAACCGTTATGTGAAGTGGGAATCCCTGTTGCAGAGAAGCCTGGAGATCGGGGCGGACTATATAGCCACGGGGCATTATGCGAGGATCGACAAGCTGCCGAACGGCCGTTTTGCCATCCGCAATTCGGTTACCGCAGCCAAGGATCAGACCTATGCGCTGTACAATCTGACCCAGGAACAGCTGGCGCACACCCTGATGCCGGTGGGAGAATATACCAAGGATGAGATCCGCGCCATGGCAGAGGAAGCGGGACTCCCGGTAGCACACAAGCCGGACAGTCAGGAGATCTGTTTTGTGCCGGACAATGATTATGCGTCCTTTATCGACCGAGAGGCCGGAGAAAAAGTACCGGGTCCGGGCAATTTTGTCACAGAAGAAGGCAGAATTTTAGGCCGGCATAAGGGAATTACCCACTATACCCTGGGACAGCGCAGAGGACTGGAACTGCCCATGGGGGAGAGAGTGTTTGTCACCGCCATCCGACCGGAGACCAATGAGGTGGTGATCGGTTCCAATCAGGAGCTCTTTACGGATAAAGTGTTGTGCGATCATGTGAATTACATGGCAGTGGAAGATCTGACGGAGCCCACCAGAGTATTGGCCAAGATCCGCTACAACCATAATGGAGAATACGGAACTCTGACAAAGCAGCCGGACGGCAAAGTGCTCTGTACTTTTGACGCACCGGTGCGTGCCGCAACACCGGGACAGGCCATGGTGTTCTATCAGGACGAACATGTGCTGGGCGGCGGAACCATTATTCTGTAGGAAAGCGCCAAAAAGATCGGGATCACTATTTTACAATAGTGGTCCTGCTTTTTTATCACGGCACGTGACAACAGAGGCACCGGTGTGCATATAATAGGAGAAAGCTTTTAGTAACAGCAGGAGTGTTTATGGATTATCGTTTTTCATTTCAGAGACCTATGAGAAGAAGCAGTTTCGGCTCCATGAAGGGAACTATTGTGGATCTGGTACCGGCAGGGCAGGGCGGCCGTAGAGCCGACGGATGTCTTCTGTTTGCCACCATCGAGGATACGGACGGCAACACGGTGAACTTTTTTATCAACCCGGATACTTATGTGGTGGATTTCACCACACTGTCGGTGGGAATGATGGCCACCTTCTGGTATCGCAATGATGCGCCCATGCCCCTGATCTATCCGCCTCAGTACACCGCAGTGGTGGTAGCGGAGGATCGCAACGATCGTAATGTGGATGTGAGCTACTACAACAATTCCCTGATCAATGAGGAGCAGACCCTGCAGTTGAATCTGGACGGTACCGTGGATGTGCGTACCGTGAACAACCAGTATTTCCAGGCGAGCCCCGCCAATCACAATCTGGTGGTCAGCTATGCTTCTTCCACCAGGAGTATTCCTGCCCAGACCACACCGGGTACCATAGTGGTGTTATGTGACAGAAACTGCGGATAAGCAGACAAAAGAGGGCAGGTGTATCCGGGAGAAGGCTTGAGATTTTTCGAAAAATGTTGTACGATGAAAAATAAGCTCATTCAAAGAGCATCGGTCTGACTATTGACAGGTGGGTGCTGTATTCTGAGAGTGAAGCAGACGGACAGGAATAAGCAGGACGAAAGAGGAAATTTATGGGCGAGAAAAAACAGATGCGTTCGGAAGTCAAAGGAAATGTAAAAAACAGCATAGGCAGAATCGTATTTGCGGCGATTGCGGTACTGTTGCAGATCTTGTGGATTCTGGCGCTGGTGATCTGGCTGAACCGGTATTCTTCCGTGATTTCATTGTTTACCAGCCTGCTGGCACTGGCAGTGGCACTCCGAATCTATGGAAAGCACACCAATGCTGCATTTAAGATGCCGTGGATCATTGTCATACTGGCATTCCCGGTGTTCGGACTGTGTATCTACGGACTGTTCGGACATAAAGAGGTCATGCATAAAGTCATTCGCAGATTCGAGGATATTGACAGCAAACTGATCCCGTTGAATCCGCAGGATGAAACAGTGGTGCAGCGTTTGGAAGAGGAAGATCCCATGGCTGCCAATCAGTGTTACTATATTTGGAAATACGGCAATTACCCGGTATACGACGGAACGGATGTGAAATTCTATCCGGAGGCCTATCTGGGATATGAGGAACAGCTGCGGGAGCTGGAGAAGGCTGAGCATTTTATTTTTCTGGAGTATCATGCCATAGAGGAGGCAGAAGCCTTCGCAAGACTGAAGGATGTACTGGCAAGGAAGGCTGCCGAAGGCGTGGAAGTCCGTATTTTATATGATGATGTGGGATGTGTCGGTTTTCTGGACAAAAGCTTTATCGACCGGATGAATGCCATCGGGGCGCAGTGTCGGGTGTTTAACTATGTAGTGCCGTTTTTAAATATTTTCATGAATAACCGCGACCACCGCAAAATCATGGTTATCGACGGAAAAGTCGGCTTTACCGGTGGATACAATCTGGCGGATGAGTATTTTAACATCACGCATCCTTACGGCTACTGGAAGGATACCGGAGTGAAGCTGACCGGCAGAGCAGTGCAGAATTTTACCATGATGTTCCTGGAGATGTGGAATGTTATGGGGCAGGCCGATACCGATTATGAAAAATATCTGAAAGTGTCACAGGAAGCTACAGAAGACGGAAATGCACAGAAGGCTTCCGGATATGTACAGCCTTATGCGGATTCCCCGTTGGACGGAGAACCGGTGGGTGAAAACGTCTATCTGAACCTGATCAAGACGGCGAAGAAACGCCTCTATGTGGCAACCCCGTATCTGATCATCAGCGATGAGATGACGAGAGAACTGGGGCTGGCAGCGAAACGCGGCGTGGACGTCAGAGTATTTACTCCCGGTATTCCGGATAAGAAAGTAATCTATGGTGTGACCAGATCCTATTATTCCGGACTGGTGCGCCAGGGCGTGCGGGTCTATGAATACACACCGGGATTTCTGCATGCGAAGCAGATGCTTTGCGATGAAGATACCGCGACCGTCGGTACCATCAATATGGATTACCGCAGCCTCTACCATCATTTTGAAAATGGTGTGTGGATGCACGGCTGCGATGCCATCCGTGATATCGAGGCGGATTTTAATGATCTTCTTCAGGACAGTGAGGAAGTTACGGACAAATACCGTGAGGGCAGAAAAAATATGGCAGTCCGGGGCTGGCAGTGTATTATGCGACTGATCGCACCGTTGCTGTAACGGATGTCTGCCAGGTCAATGCAAAATGACGGTAACGATTCAGAGCCGGGACATTTTTTCGGATGTGCGGAAAAGTGTCCCGGTTTTATGATATGGGATCTGCTTTTCGGGAAAAAGGAGTGGGGACATGAAAATACTGGTCAGTGCCTGTCTGTTGGGCGAAAACTGCAAATACAACGGGAAAAACAATTACAGTGAGCGGGTGGCGGCCTATGTGGCGGGACATGAGGTGATCCCGGTATGCCCTGAGGTGCTGGGAGGGCTGCCAACCCCGAGAGATCCGTCGGAGATCGTGGCGGGCGCGGTCACGAATTGTAAGGGAGTAAACGTGGACAGGCAGTTCCGAAAAGGCGCGGAGGAAGCGCTGCGGATCGCCGAAGAGAACCACATCGATCTGGCAATCCTGCAATCCCGAAGCCCCAGCTGCGGAGTAAAGCAGATCTACGACGGCACCTTCACCGGCCGCCTCATCCCCGGACAGGGCGTGTTCGCCGAATTGTTGCAACAACACGGCTTCCGGGTACTGGACTGCGAGAAACTGAAAAATGAGTAGGAAAACTAATAGAAAGAAAAAACAGGTTAGCATAAAAAACGATAAGCAGAAAAAAATACCCGGAGAAAAGTCACGGAAAGAGGTGATTGCCTGGGAGGCAACAGGAATTGCTTTGTTTGTGCTGTCGTGGGTATGCATTATTCTGCCAGCGGTGTTAAGTGATTCCGAAGGGCACCTTTCTTATGGCTGGGTATTTCTTCTTCTTTTTTTCATTTTATGTATCAGCAGCGTCGTGGTATTGATCCGAATTTTTCCGGATGCGGCAGTACTGGATATGGAGAAGGGCGTGGATAAGTATTTAAACCGGGACTTTACGAAGATCCCGGATGCCGGGAAACTGACCATGGAAGAACGCCTGAAAAAACATGGTTTCCGGGAGACGAAAGAGGGATTTTACCGGAAGAAAAAGTTCTCCTTTACGAAAGATGCTGTCTGCTATTATGTAGCGCTTACAGATGCGGAGTATCCGGGAAAGACCTATGATAATATCACGTCGCGGATGGAGAGAATCCCCGAGAAGACAAAAGCTGTCTGCGAGATCGTGTTCCTGTACCGGACGGAGCTGACACAGAGTGACAGAGACTGGCTGAAGAACACGGCGGCGATGGATATTGCCATGGAGACGGTGCTGCCCACAGCGGAAGGGCACAGGGTGATCCCGGTACTGGTGGACAGTGCCACGGGAGTGGGAGAATATTTGGCGAAAACCGGCGGTATCAGTATCTATGCCCACGGATGCCGGCTATTAAAAAAACTCTGCCGAAAATAAGCGGCAGAGTTTTTGCTATGGAGATATGTTACAGCTTGTGGTATTCCGGGCTGCGCTTCTCGTAGATCGTATAATATTTGAATCCGCACAGCTGCAGGATCTCGGAGGCGAGATCCAGATAGGATCCTACATCCTGAGGCTTGTGGGCATCGGTTCCCACGGTGATGATCTCACCGCCCAGCTCATGATAGCGGCGCAGGACATCGGTACAGGGATGGGGCTGTCTGAGACCGTAGCGGAAGCTTCCGGTGTTCAGCTCCAGACCTTTTCCCTGCTGCACCAAAAGCTCCAGAATCGGATCAATGGCATCCTTATATTTGTCATAGGAATAATTCTTGTCCTTGGAGGGAGCCACGCGGACGATATAGTCCAGATGTCCCAGCACGTCATAATCGTCATGACATTTCAGATTTTCCAGCGTCTCCGCAAAATAGGCCCGGACAGCCTCCTCTTCGGAGGAGAATTTTTCGAAAAATTCCGGATAATAGGGATCCATTCCTTTGCAGAGATGGGTGGAGCCGATGACAAAATCAAAATCATAGGCGGAAGTAAAGTCTTCGTTGCAGTCGGCCAGATGAGGCTGCAGGCCCAGCTCCACACCGAAGAGGATCCGCATTTTTCCTTCATATTTCGCACGGCAGCGGAGTACATCGT
>JBNMJR010000103.1:0-8432 GCA_050873925.1 Acetatifactor sp. | reverse complement strand
ACGTTCTATGAATTATGCGACGATCAAGAAAACGGACGTGGCAAACGGCCCCGGTGTGAGAGTATCGCTGTTCGTCAGCGGCTGCACTCATCACTGTAAGGGATGCTTTAACAGTGTAGCCTGGGATTTTCAGTATGGACAGGCCTACACGCAGGAAACGGAACAGGAGATCTTACAGGCACTGGCCCCGGACTATATCCGGGGCTTAAGCTTACTGGGTGGGGAACCCATGGAGCCGCAGAACCGGGGAACGGTGCTTTCTCTGGTGAAAAAAGTGAGAGAAATCTATCCGCAGAAGACGATCTGGTGCTATACCGGTTATGATTTTGACAAGGATCTGCTGCCCTGGATGGAAGCGGGAGATCCGGTGATGAAGGAACTTCTGCCGCTTCTGGATGTTATTGTGGACGGAGAGTACAAGGAAGAATGCCGTAACTTACGTCTGCCCTTCCGCGGTTCGGAGAATCAACGGATTTTGGATGTACCATTGTCTTTAAAGGAAAAATGTGGTAAAATTTTACATACATAAGAGGATACGGGTCGAAAAAGGGATAGCGGTCCGTAAATTAAAAAAACAAAAGTACAAGGGAGTAAAAGACAAGTATGGAGAGTTTTCTGGATATGACGTTGGATAGAAACCTCTACATCGGTGTTCCGGTGGGAGCCTTTTTATGCTCCCTTTTTCTGCTATTCTGCTTTTTCAATACCATGAGGAGCCGGACAGTTCGCAGCTTACGGGCAGTACTGACATCCTGCCTGTTGTGGACCGGTGGGGTGATCCTCATGCGGCTTCAGGTATTCCCCGGAATTTATTTCTGGCATAATTTTGCGCTGTTGGGTCTTCTGGTGATCCCGGTGTTCATGTATGCATTTCTGTTCGGTTTTCTGGAAATTACGGAGCATGATGCGCTGATATATACTTACGGAGTGCTGACGGTGGCGTTGGTACTCGGCAATGCCTGGAGCGGCACCATTCTGCCGGCACCGGAGGCGGTGACACGGGCTGACGGAACCTGTGTCTATGTGTATCATGCAACTGCGGGAATCTGGGTGCTGACGGTATTGGAGGTCTCGGTACTGGTCTATGCCACTTATCTGGCGCATTGCAAAATAGACGGAAATCTGCAGCTGCGGAAGAAACTGCAGCCGCTGTTACTGGGAACCTTGTTTATTTTGGCGGGAAATCTGCTTTGCATGATCCCGGGAAATGTTTTCCCGTTTGATATGTTGGGCGGTGTCGGCATGGCGGTGTGCATGGTTTATATCATGTACAAGCAGTATTTGTTTGATTTTTCCTACCGCGTGACGGTAGGTGCGGTGTATTTTCTGGCGGTCGTGGTGTCTTCCATGCCACTGGTGATCCTCTCTCATAACCTGGAGACTGTATTGGGGAATCTGGAGAGATCCGTGATGCAGAAATTGCTGATCTATATTGTATTGCAATGTGCATGGACGGTATTTGTGGTAGCATTTGCCAGAAAACGGCTGGAAAATATCCTGAACCAGAAGCAGAAGCATATGGTGGAAGGAATTCGCAAATTTCAGGACAGAGCAGCATCTATCCTGAGCCGCAAGGAGTTGTTTGCAACACTGCATGATATTCTGGATGATGCAATTCCGGGATGGGAATCCAGAATTTTTGAGAAGAATACAAACGGAGACGGCTATTATGAAGTGGTGCAGAGCGGACACATTCCGCTGGGCGAAGAAGAGGTGGAAAGAGTCTGCGGTATTGTGGAAGGCGACGAACTCAAAGATATACCGACGATCGCTCCTTTGAAATATGACAATCAGATCTGTGGATTTGTCTATATGGAGCGTCTGCGGGAGAGTAAGCTCAACTACCGGGAAGCGGACTGTATCCGGCAGATGGCAAATATTGCTTCGGGCAGCCTGAAAAATATTGACGCCTACGAAAGAGTATATCAGGTATCCATCCATGATGAGCTGACGGGATTGTACAACCGCAGTTACTGTGGATCATGTCTGCGACAGGAGGGAATCCTCGGTGACGAGAGAGGCTTCCTGTACATGGATATGGATAATTTTAAATTATACAATGATCTGTACGGAGAGCAGACAGGAGACCGGATTCTGAAATGGTGTGCAAGGAAATTTTCCGAAAATGTGGAAAACGGAAAGGTATTCCGTGTTGGATCCAATGAGTTCCTGATCTCTGTTCCGGAGACCGGCAAAGAAACACTGGTAGCACTGGCGGAGAAGCTGACCCGGGCGGTGCAGGAGAATGCCACGAACAAGCCGCAGGTCATGCAGCCCATTACTTTCAGCGTCGGAGTGGCATGGTATCCGGGGCTGGCAGTGAATGCATTGGAACTGTTCCAACAGGCCAAACGGGCAGCGTTTTATGCAAAGCGTAACGGTAAGGACCGGATCCAGGTATATGAAGGCAGCATCAATGAGGAAAGTCAGGACAGGGAGACCGGTTATGAGCAGGTGGCACCCACAGTGTACGCACTGGTGGCGGCTATCGATGCGAAGGATTCCTTTACCTTTCAGCATTCCACCAATGTATCCCAGTATGCGGTATTGCTGGCCCAGAAGCTGGGGCTGTCCAGAGATGATATTCAGACCGTGAAGGTGGCGGGACTTTTGCATGATATCGGCAAGATCGGCATTCCGGAGAGTATTCTGAAGAAAGCAGGAAAGCTTACGAACGAAGAATATGAGATCATGAAGAGTCATGTGGAGAAATCCATCGAAATGATCCACTATCTGCCGAATATGAACTATGTGATCCCGGCAGTTGTATCCCACCATGAGAGATATGACGGCAAGGGATATCCCAGAGGAATCAAGGGGGAAGAAATCCCGTTCCTGGGCAGGATCCTGGCGGTGTGTGACAGCTTTGATGCCATGATCTCCAAGAGAGCATACAAGGAACCGTTGAGTGTGGAATACGCTATGGGAGAACTGGAGAAGAACAAGGGAACACAGTTTGACCCGAAGGTGGCGGATGCTTTTATTGAACTGATCAAGGAAGGAAAAGTTCCCCTGTAGGAACGGATAGCAAAAAGAGGCGCCCGGTGGGGTGCCTCTTTTCAAAAGGGGAGGATTAAGTATTATCGTATCTTTCGTAAGATCAAAGGAGGGGATCCGATGATAGTAGTAGTCTGTCCCGGATTTGTGGGTTTATACATTTCCAATTGATATTTTTTTGTTGTTTTTGAGGACGAGTTGTTATATACTATGGTTAATAATTCTGTCATCAGATGAACATCACGACTGCTTGCAGTCAGGGATGTTCGGCTGTCTGACAGATAAACAGACATGAGCATGGAGGACGCCAGTCCGAAATGCGAATGGATGTGACGACTTCGAGAGCCCGAAGGGCGGAGAAATCGTATTATTAAATATTTAATTATTATGTAAGGATGGTATTACAATTATGAATTTAATGGAACAGTGGAGATCAGTAGCATATAATGAGGCAACCGGCAAAGAGAAGCTGCAGCAGCTCTGGGCAGCTTATTTTCAGGAAGAAAAGGAAATCTACGCACAGCTTCTGAAGAACCCCGATGAGGTAGTAAAGGGTACCGTGAAGGAACTGGCTGACAAGTTCAAGGTATCTCTGATGACCATGACCGGATTCCTGGATGGTATCAACGATAGTCTGGTAGAGCAGAACCCCATTGATGATCTGGAAGAGGATACGCAGGTCAACTTAGGTTTCGACAAGGCTCTCCTGTACAAGAACATGGTAGCAGCAGAGGCTGACTGGCTGTACAATCTGGAAGAGTGGAACGATATTTTTGACGAAGAGACCCGTAAGGCCCTCTACAAAGAGCAGAAGTCTTCCACTACCATTGTGAAGGAGCAGAAGGTTTATCCCAATGACCCCTGTCCCTGCGGAAGCGGCAAGAAGTACAAAAAGTGCTGCGGCAGAAAGTAAATTGAACATAAAGGGGGTTTTCCGCAGGTTTGCAGAGAGCCCCTTTTTCGTTTTAGGAAAGGAAGGGTTACATATGAAGATGCTGAAAGAATTGAAATGGGAAGCGATTCTTACCGGTGTACTGTATATCCTCTTGGGAATCGTGGCACTGGTGATCCCGGAGACCATGCAGAAGACACTGGGGTATCTGATCGGTATTGTGCTGATCGTGGCCGGTCTGGTCTCCATGGTATGTTATCTGCTCAGGGATGCCAGAGAGAACTATTACCATAATGAGTTCGTGTTCGGCCTGGTGGGTATTGTGGTAGGCGCGGCAGTGCTTTATAAGGTGGAAGTGATCATTTCCCTGATCCCCTTTATTCTGGGAATTCTGGTATTGTTCAGCGGATGCAGCAAGCTGCAGGATGCCATTGATCTGAAGAGATTAAGCTACGGCAGCTGGGTGGGAATGCTGATTGTGGCAGCTATCAATATCATTCTGGGAATCGTATTGATCTGCAATCCTTTTAAGGCAGCGGTTCTGTTATTCCGTGTCCTGGGTATAGGATTGATTTTAAGCGGAGCCAGTGACTGTTTTTCCACCATCTATTTTGCACGGAAATTCCGCAGATTCAAGCAGGAGCAGGATGCACTGGACAGTACTTTTGAAGAGATCGATACGGAGAAATAAAAACAGCATACAGGAAGAAAAACTGGCAGGAGGAACATTGTGAATATTGCATCGTTTTTGTCTCCGAAGGAAGAGGTTACGTTCCTTCGGGATGATATGACCATCAGGCAGGGGTTGGAGAAGATGAAACGCTACGGTTACACAGCGGTACCGGTGATCGATGCCGAGGACCGGTATGTGGGTGTGGTCAGTGAGGGAGATTTTCTGTGGAATATTTTAAACCACAACAGTGAGCTGGATACGATTACCATGAAGAGTCTGGAGAAGCTGTCCGTGCGGGATATCATCCAGAGCGGCAAGATCCGCCCGGTATGTATCGACACCAACATGGAAGAACTGCTGGGACAGGCACAGATGCAGAACTTTGTACCGGTGATCGACGACAGAAATGTATTTATCGGCATTATCACCCGAAGCGAGATCATCAAATATTTTATCAAGAAACAGATTGAAGTGGCAGAAAAACAGATATAATTCGTTAAAGTAAGAGAAAGGTGTGTAGAAATATGAAAAAGTTGGAAGAATATGTAAAGAGCATTCCCGATTTCCCGGAGGAAGGCATTATTTTCCGTGATGTGACAAGCGTATTGCAGGATGCGGACGGACTGCATCTGGCCATCGATACCATGCAGGAGAAGATCAAGGATCTGGACTATGATGTGGTAGTAGGTCCCGAGTCCCGCGGATTTATCTTCGGAACCCCGATCGCATACAATAATCATAAGCCCTTTGTACTGATCCGCAAGAAGGGCAAACTCCCCAGAGAGACCGTTTCCACTACGTATGATCTGGAATACGGTTCTGCGACCATCGAGATGCACAAGGACAGCATTAAGCCCGGTCAGAAGGTACTGATCGTGGATGACCTGATCGCTACCGGCGGTACCACCGAGGCTATGATCAAATTGATCGAGTCTCTGGGCGGAGAAGTAGCCGGAATCGTGGTATTGATCGAACTGGCAGGCTTAAAGGGCCGTGAGCGTCTGAACGGATATCGTCTGGAGTCTGCAATCTGCTACGAAGGAAAATAAGACATCGATAAAAAATATATGGAGCCGTTTCGTCTATGACAGAAGAGAAGAACGAAGTCATCTTCGACGATGACAAGATAAGTAAATCAGAAGAATTCGTAAATCCGGATGAATTATATCAGGAGCTTATTCGTTGTGTGCAGAAATACCACCCCAGTGATGATATTTCCATGATCGAGAAAGCCTATAAGGTGGCCAGTGAGGCACATAAGAACCAGTTCCGCAAATCCGGGGAACCCTATATCATCCATCCTTTGAATGTAGCCATTATCCTGGCGGATCTGAAGCTGGATAAGGAGACCATCGTGGCAGGCATTCTGCACGATGTGGTGGAAGATACCGTGATGACGGAGGATGACCTGCGGAGAGAATTCGGAGATGACGTGGCGCTTCTGGTAGACGGCGTGACGAAACTGGAGAAGATTCCGCTGTCCGGCAACGGAGAGCAGTCGGATGCCAAGCTGGAGATGCAGGCGGAGAACCTGCGTAAGATGTTCCTGGCCATGGCAAAGGATATTCGTGTTATCATGATCAAGCTGGCGGACCGTCTGCACAATATGCGTACGTTAAAATACAAGACGCCGGAGAGTCAGCAGAGGATCGCCAAGGAAACACTGGAAATCTATTGCCCCATCGCCCAGCGACTTGGTATCAGCAAGCTGAAGATCGAACTGGATGACCTGTCCTTAAAATATCTGGAACCGGATATTTATTATGATCTGGTGGATAAGATCGCGGTGCGCAAGAGCGTCCGTGAGAAATATATCCAGGGCATCGTGGACGAGGTCAGTGAACATATTAAAAATGCGGGTATCGATGCCAAAGTCGATGGTCGTGTAAAGCATTTTTTCAGTATCTACAAGAAGATGAAGAACCAGCATAAGACGCTGGATCAGATCTATGATCTCTTCGCCGTGCGTATCATTGTGGAGACGGTGAAGGACTGCTATGCGGCACTGGGTGTGATCCATGAGATGTATAAGCCCATTCCGGGACGTTTCAAGGACTATATTGCCATGCCAAAGGCCAACATGTACCAGTCACTGCATACCACACTGATCGGCAGCAACGGACAGCCTTTCGAGATCCAGATCAGGACTTTCGAGATGCACCGTGTGGCGGAATACGGTATTGCCGCCCACTGGAAATATAAGGAGGCATCTGACGGTAAAAAGCCGGAGGTGCAGGAAGAAGAGAAGCTGGTATGGCTGCGTCAGATCCTGGAGTGGCAGCGGGATATGTCGGACAACAAGGAGTTCATGAACCTTTTGAAGAACGATCTGGATCTGTTCTCCGACAGCGTGTATTGCTTTACCCCTACCGGTGATGTCAAGAACCTTCCCGCCGGTTCTACACCTATCGACTTCGCCTACAGCATCCATTCTGCGGTGGGCAACAAGATGGTGGGTGCCAGAGTCAACGGCAAACTGGTGACCATTGATTACAAGATCAACAACGGAGACCGGATCGAGATCATCACCTCCCAGAACTCCAAGGGGCCCAGCCGTGACTGGCTGAATGTGGTGAAAAGTACCCAGGCCAAGAACAAGATCAATCAGTGGTTCAAGAATGAATTAAAGGAAGACAATATTTTAAAGGGCAAGGAACTGCTATCGACCTACTGTAAGGCCAGAGGAATCAATCTTGCCAACCTGCAGAAGCAGGAATATATGGATGCCATTATGCGAAAGTATGGATTCCGTGACTGGGATTCTGTACTGGCGGCCATGGGACACGGGGCTCTGAAAGAGGGCCAGATCGTCAATAAAATGCAGGAACTGTACGACCGTGACCATAAGAAGGAAATGACCAATGAGGAGGTCCTGGCAAGCATTGCAGAGAACAATGCGGCAAATGCCCAGAACGGTGCGGGCAAGCCTGTTCTCATGAAGTCCAAGAGCGGGATCGTGGTAAAGGGCATCGCGGATCTGTCGGTGCGTTTTTCCAAGTGCTGCTCGCCGGTACCGGGAGATGAAATCGTGGGTTATGTGACCCGTGGAAGAGGTATCTCTATCCATCGTACCGATTGTATCAACATTATCAATCTGCCGGAGATGGAGCGGGCCAGACTGATCGATGCGGAATGGCAGCCGGAGGAGGCCCATGCGGAGAAATATCTGGCGGAGATCAAGATCTACGCCAACAACCGTAACGGACTGTTAGCGGATATTTCCAAGGCTCTGACGGAGAAAAATATTGATATTATGTCCATGAACACCAGAACCAACAGACAGGGACTGGCAACTTTGCAGACGACTTTCGAAATCAGCGGCAGAGAGGAATTAAACCGTATCATTGATAAGATCCGGGGCATTGAGAGCGTTATTGATATTGAGAGAACCACGGGTTAAGTCGTGGATTTCGGGGAGAAAACGGCGGAAACAGACCGGATATAGAAAGAGAGCGTATTATGAGCAATATCCGTATCGGACACATGACACTGGGGATCTATCAGACCAACTGTTATTTTGTGTACAGAGAAGACAGTGATAAAGTGCTGGTATTCGATCCGGCAGATCACGGAGCGAAAATAGAGGCGGCACTTGGGCAGCATGGACTGCATACAGCGGCAATTTTTCTGACCCACGGACATTTTGACCACATCGGTGGCTGCGCAGAACTGAAGGCAGCTGCAGATGCTTATGCCGGGGAGCATGGCGGTGAACCGGTGAAGATCTACGCCGGGGAAGCGGAAGAAGATTTTCTGCTGGATACGAAGAGTAATCTGTCGAAAGACATGGGGCGTCCGGTAACGGTTACCGCAGACGTGTATCTGAAGGACGGCGAGGAACTGGATCTGGACGGTATCCGGATCAAAGTT
>JBNMJR010000102.1:0-8444 GCA_050873925.1 Acetatifactor sp. | reverse complement strand
TGTCAAGTACAAGTCGCAATTAGTCCAAAAATAGTTCCTATATCAAAACAATCTTTGTGCATTATTCCTTGCCTGAAACACACAATTTCATCTTCCTAGAAGTCATCGCTGTGCATGCCACCGATGGCCTTGCGGATAGCTTCTGCGGAGAATCCCTTTCTGGCCAGAAAGGCGTAGATTTTCTGACGTTCCTTCCAGTCCGTCTCTGCTTCCGGATCATAATGTTTCTTATGAAGCAGTTCCCGGATCATACTCTGTTCGTCCTGCTCTCCGCCGTTCTCCCTCCAGACCTGCCAGGCCTCTTCCAGGGTGGCTGCCGGGATTCCTTTGCCCTGCAGATCCTGTTCGATCCGCCGCCTGCTGCGGCTGTCCTCATGGTAGGTAATATAATCCACAGCATACCGCAGGTCATCGATATAATGAAAACCCGCCACATAAGCAATGGCCTGCTCTATGATCTCCGCCGGGTAAAAGCCCTGCTGTAATTTTGTCCGCAGCTGTGCTGTGGTATATTCTCTTCCCTGTAATAGATTCATGGCACGAAGCTTTGCCCGCTTGGGAAGTACCTCCTGCATGATGGTCCGATAGTCTTCCTCGCTTAACTGCTGTCCTTCCTTTATATGGTAGAGACGCAATTCGCCTTTGTATAATACAAAGGCGAATTCCTGATCAATATATACTTTACTTCTCGATTTGGAAAGTTCCGTAACCTGTGTTACCAGCATGGATCTACTCTTCCTTCTCTGCTGCGGCAGTGACATCTGCCTTTAATCCGTAATGCTCTCTGACTTTCTCGGCGATCTCATCGCAGATGGCGGGATTGTCCTTCAGATACTGTTTGGCGTTCTCACGGCCCTGTCCGATCTTGTTGCCCTCGTAGGCATACCAGGCACCGGATTTGGCCACAACATCACAGCTGGCTGCCAGATCCAGAATATCTCCTACCATGGAAATACCTTCACCGAACATGATATCGAACTCTGCTTCCTTGAAAGGAGGTGCGATCTTATTCTTAACGACTTTGACGCGGGTACGGTTACCGATCACTTCACCGCCCTGCTTCAGAGCTTCGATCCTTCTGACATCCAGTCGTACGGAGGAATAGAATTTCAGCGCACGTCCACCGGTAGTGGTCTCCGGGTTACCGAACATTACGCCTACCTTCTCACGCAGCTGGTTGATAAAGATAACGGTACAGTTGGACTTGCTGATCACGGCGGTCAGCTTACGCAGTGCCTGGGACATCAGTCGTGCCTGTAAGCCCACATGGCTGTCTCCCATATCACCGTCGATCTCGGCCTTGGGTACCAGTGCGGCAACGGAGTCCACAACGATAATGTCAATGGCGCCGGAACGTACCATGGTCTCCGTGATCTCCAGTGCCTGCTCACCGTTGTCCGGCTGGGAAATATACAGATTATCAATGTCTACGCCGATATTCTTCGCATATACGGGATCCAGCGCATGCTCCGCATCGATGAATCCGGCAATACCGCCTCTCTTCTGTACCTCTGCGATCATATGTAAGGTAACGGTAGTCTTACCACTGGATTCCGGTCCGTAGATCTCAATGATTCTTCCTTTGGGAATACCGCCCAGTCCCAATGCTATATCCAAACTTAAAGAACCGGTGGGGATGGTCTCCACATTCATCTGCGCCGTGGGATCTCCCAGCTTCATTACCGCGCCCTTTCCGTACTGCTTCTCGATCTGGCTCAGCGCCGCATCCAATGCTTTAAGCTTATCGTCTTTTTCCATGTCAATCTCCTTTTTGTTTAAGGAACAAATGTTCTGCTTTTATTTAGGATAAAACATTTGTTCGTGTTTGTCAATGTCTATTTTTATTATACATACTTTGTGTCCATTAAAACTCCCTCATAAGCATTCCCCCTTATTTTTTCTTTCCGATGATCGTCTGAAATTTTGGCGAATGCCTGAATTGTAGATAATCACAGATAAAAAGATACAAACAAAATGTATCACACATCCCGGTTTCCCGCAAGGACGCATGATACATTTCCTGTGTTTTCGTCACTATCTACAATTTTCTACCCCTTCATTTTGAGGGTATCTCACAAAATATTTTTTTATTACTTTTTACCAAAAGTGACTTTGCTGAAGTATTTCAGAATACAGCTGCGCATGAGGATCAGTGCTGCGGAGGTGGATGCCTCCCTGATCTGGCTGCGGGTTCCGGAGAAATGATACTCCTTCACCGTAACTTCTCCCTTCACGCTGCATCCGATATATACCAGTCCTACCGGTTTTTCCTCGGTTCCACCGTCCGGTCCGGCGATTCCGGTCACTGCCACGGCCACATCGGATTTCATTAATAAAGCGGCTCCTTTTGCCATCTCTGAGGCAGTCTTACTGCTGACGGCACCGTATTTATCCAGAGTACTCTTGCGCACTCCCAGGAATTTCCGTTTTGCCTTATTGGAATAAGTCACCAGCCCGGCCTTATAACACTCCGATACGCCGGGAACATTGATGATCCTTGCTGCGATCATACCGCCGGTACAGGATTCCGCAGTAGTCACTGTCAGATCGTTGGCCAGCAACAGATCCGCCACTGCCATCTCCAGAGTGGTCTCCGCCTTGGTACTGTAAATATCCGCTCCGAAACGGGATTTCAGTTCCTTTACCACAGGCTTGATGGCTTTTCCGGCTGCCTTGACGTCTTCCCCGGAAGCGGTTACCCGGATATGTACTTCTCCTGTCTTGGCATAGGTGGCTATGGTGGGGTTGGTCTGTCCGTCGATCAGATCCTTCAGAGTATCCTCCACCTGACTCTCCGGCACCCCACAGAGCTTTACCATCTGGGAGCTGATCACCCCGGGAGTCAATGCATCCAGATAAGGAAGCACCTGCTGCTCGAACATGGGAATCATTTCCGCAGGAGGTCCCGGCAGCAATACAATACGGTTCTTCTCCGTCTCCAGAATGATGCCCGGTGCTGTTCCGTTATCGTTGTCCAGCACCTTCGCTCCCTCAGGCACCATGGCCTGTTTCCAGTTGTTCTCCGTGGGCTGGATATCTCTTACCGCAAAAAATTCGGCAATGCGCTCCATGCTGTGGTCATCCACCGACAGATTCTTTCCGCAGACTTCCGCCACAGTTTCCTTGGTCAGATCGTCCTCTGTGGGTCCCAGTCCACCGGACAACAGGATCACATCCGAACGCCCCATGGCGCATTTCAACACGCCTGCAAGTCTCTCCGCGTTATCTCCCACCACCGTCTGATAGTAGCAGTCCAGCCCGGCTCCCGCCAGCTTTTCCGCCAGATAAGCTGCATTCGTATTCACAATGTTCCCCAGTAATAATTCGGTACCTACACAGATGATCTCCGCTGTCATATCTTTACCGCCTTTCGCCGTCACTTGTCCTACATCTTTTCCACAGACAGTATACTACACTTCTTGGGCGGAGAAAAGGAAATATTTTACTCCAGCGTAAATTCCGACAGATCCAGGCTGCCTTCCCCCCGGAACCGGAAATACAGCGGATACACTCCGGCCGGGATCTGTACCGGGATTGTAAGCGTCTCCCAGTCCTTGGCATCGATGTCGCAGATGCAGCTTCCCACGGCAGTTTCCCCGGGCTCCTGCACACGTCCGCCCTCCTCATGACAGGTCACATACAGACTTCCCTTCGCCTTACCCCGCACTTTCAAGCGGATGCTTTGCAGTACTCCTCCTTCAAAATAACGGTATCCCACGATACAGCCGTTGCTGATTCCCCGGATATACTGACCCGGCAGGCTCTCTCTGTCCTCACCGTCCTGTGTGATGCAGGCGGTTCTATCCTCTTTCGCCACAGTCTTTTCATAATATAATACGCAGGCAATGTACGCCGGATAAGTCCCCTCTCCCACAAGCCATCCGTCATTCAGTCCGCAACTGGTGGCCTCCGTCTGGGCGATCCGTCCCTGTGCATCAATGGTCACCGGCTCCGCCACGCCCTGTCTGCAGAAAGAACTGTGATTCGTATGCCTGTGATCAAAAATATAGTATCTGCCGTTTAATTCCACCAGTCCTCCGTGGGTGTTTCCCATGGAACAGCAGGGTTCCTCCTCGGAATAGCCGTTGATTCCCACATCGGAGGTGGAATGGATCCGTCCGCCGAACCGAAAATCTCCGTCCGGCCTGTCACTGATAAAATAATACAGGCCCGTATTTCTTGCGGAATAGACCAGATAATAGCGTTCGTTTATCTTGCGCATGGACGGTGCCTCAAAATAGACTGCTCCCGCAGGAACCGGAGTATCCCTGGAAATGACCAGAATCGGTCCTCTGCGCACCGTCAGCATGTCCTGTTCCAGTTCATACATATGGCATCCCACAAATTTTCTTCCAAAGCTGTCCACCTCCCGGTTCGTGGGGCAGAAGCCGGAATAGAGATAGATCCGTCCGTCATCGTCGATGAAAATACTGGGATCAAACTGGAAATATTCCCCTGCCGCTTCCCCGAGGATCCGGCCATCCGGATAGACCACATCCCCCAGACAGGCATACTGCCCCGCCGGGGTATCGCTGACCGCCACAGAGATGATCGAAGAATCCGCAATAGAATAATATAAGTAGAATCTGCCGTCTCTTCCCCGGATCACATCCGGTGCAAACAGATAATAACGCCCATTCTTTTCCGCCTTTTTATGGAGTTCATCTATGGGATGATCTGTGTGCCGGAAAATCACGCCCTCATATTTCCAGTCCGACAGATCAGACAGGGGCGCCGACCAGCAGACATAATCATTCTCGCAGTAAAAGGTGCCGCCGAAACGGTCATGACTTCCATAGATATAAAGTCTGTCTCCGAACACCCGCGGTTCTCCGTCGGGAATGTATTCATAACTGGGTAAATAGGGATTGTAGACCTGTTTTTTCATATACTTATGCATCCTTTCTTATCCGGTTTTCTATCCTTCATTTTCAGCTTCCGCTTTTTCCCGGTTCCATAGCTGATGCCTTATTTTTTCATCCGTTCCTTTGTGACTCCTCTCCCGCCACTGGGTAGGAGTACATTCGTACCTCTTCTGAAAACTACGGTGAAAGGTCCGCATATTGGGAAATCCGCATTCGTAACTGATCTCCGTCACCGTCTTTCTGCTGTCCTTCAGCAGATTGCAGGCCAGGATCATCCGCTGTTGCGCCACGTAAGACGGAAAAGAGATATTTAACTGGGAAGAAAAAATATGGGACAAATAATACGGACTGATGCCCAACTCTTTTGCCACCTTCTGTGCTGTCAGTTCTCCGGTGATATTGTCGTTGATATACTGAAGAAGTTTCTGCGTGATGTTCAGATCCGAAGGCTTGTCCTTTTTGATCACCGGAATGTTTTCATACATGTCCGCCAGCAGTGCCATCAACAGCCCCTTGTCCTGCCGGAACGGCCGCAGGTCCTTATGCAGACCGATATCCGCCAGAATGTCCAATACCATCTGTCCGTACCGGCTGCGCATGCTTTTCTGAAAATAGGGAGATTTCATATCATAATAAGTAAGTTCTTTCTGAAATTCCCCAATGGAATCCATATCAGCAATGATCAGAAGCATCCCCACCTCTCCCACGGAACTGTAGGAATGGATCTGGTTCGGGTAGATCATCAGACAGTCTCCGGTGGTAAGATGATAGTTTACCCCCGCCACCGTGGCATCCATCTCCCCTTCCGTCACATGGACGAATTCCATATGCTTATGCAGATGAAACGGGAAGTTCGGGTGCCACCAGACATGACAGTCATAGACCTTTTTCCGGCTCTCATAAAACGGTTTTACTGTGTTCATATTAATCCCCATGCCTTTCACAGTCTGCAAACTTTGGGCCGCAGGCACAAAGTTTAAAGCTCTCTGTATTCTACATATCATATTCTGTTTCGAATTTCCACTGTTTTTCCCAAAAATAGCAATTTTTGTCCCATATGTAATTTCTTTTTGTCGTGCAGTCCACAATTTTTTCACTTACAATAAACTTAAATGAAAGCAGTTCCAATTTCAAAAATAAAAAAGCGAGATATTTTATGAATCGTACAGAAGCAAGAGAAAAAGCTGCCGCACTGGTAGCGAAAATGACAATAGAAGAAGCTGCTTCCCAGCTGTTGCACTCCTCTCCCGCGATTCCCCGTCTGGGCATTCCCGCCTATGACTGGTGGAGCGAAGCCCTCCACGGTGTCGCCAGAGCCGGTACTGCCACCTGTTATCCGCAGGCGATTGGCCTGGGTGCAACTTTTGACCGTGAATTACTGCAAAAGATCGCCGGTTCCATTGCTTTGGAAGCCCGTGCAAAATATAACGCTTATTCCCGTCTCGGAGATCGTACCCGGTACAAAGGTGTGACCATGTGGTCTCCCAATATCAATATTTTCCGCGATCCCCGCTGGGGAAGAGGTCAGGAGACCTACGGAGAAGATCCCGTGCTCACCGCTGCCCTTGGCTGTGCCTTTGTGGAAGGATTACAGACTAAAAGAGACGGTTACCTGACCACTGCCGCCTGTGCCAAACATTTTGCGGTGCATTCCGGTCCTGAGGCCCTGCGTCACAGTTTTGATGCCAAAGCCACGAAAAAAGATTTGTGGGAAACTTATCTTCCCGCTTTTGAAGCCCTGGTGACACAGGCTGATGTGGAAGCTGTCATGGGCGCTTACAACCGCACCAACGAGGAGCCCTGCTGTGCACACTCCTATCTTATGGAAGAAGTGCTTCGCGGCAAATGGCATTTTGAAGGACATTACGTCTCCGATTGCTGGGCAATCCGGGATTTCCACGAAGGCCATCATGTAACTGCATTTCCGGAGGATTCCGCCGCTCTCGCCCTGGAAAAGGGCTGCGACTTAAACTGCGGCTGTACCTATGAATATATTTTACAGGCTTATAAGCAGGGAAAAGTCAGCGAAGAAGAGATCCGCCGCAGCGCGGAAAGGCTTTTCACCACCAGATACCTGTTGGGTCTCTTCGATCACAGTTCTCTGGACAAGATTCCCTACAATGTAGTGGGCTGTAAAGAGCACCGGGAACTGGCTTATCAGGCAGCTGTGGAAAGCTGTGTCCTGTTAAAAAATGACGGCACACTGCCCCTTTCCCTGAAAGATAAAAAGCGGGTGGCTGTCATCGGTCCCAATGCCGACAGTCATGCCGCACTGGTAGGCAACTACAACGGTACTCCTCCCCGCTCCATCACTGTGGTGGAAGGAATTACACGAATCTGTGAGGATACCGGCTGGGATGTCAACTATGCGGAAGGATGCCTGCTCTACGACGATCCTTCGGTGCGAAAGGTATTTCAGAATTACCGCATTCCTGAGGCTGTGGCCCTTGCGCAGTCCTGCGATCTGGCCATTGTATGTGTCGGTCTTGATTCCACACTGGAAGGCGAACAGGGAGACGTAGGCAATGCCTTTGCCAGCGGTGACAAACCGGATCTGCTGCTTCCCAAGATTCAGCGGGATCTGGTGGAACAGGTCATTGCTACCGGTACACCGGTGATCCTGATCGATCTGGCCGGAAGTCCCATCGATCTGTCCGCTTACGAAGATCAGGTGTCTGCGATCCTGCACGCCTGGTATCCCGGCGGAGACGGCGGTCGGGCCATTGCGGATATCCTGTTCGGCAAGGTATCTCCCGGCGGCAAACTGCCCCTTACCTTCTATTATAATGACGGACCGCTGCCGGACATTACCGATTACCATATGACCGGACGCACCTACCGCTATTTTGAAGGCAGACCCTGGAAGCCTTTCGGATTCGGACTCACCTATGGAGAAGTGCAGATCACGGAAGCAAAAGTATCTGAGGTCGACTACACGAAGGAGATTCCTTCCGCGCAGATCACGGTACACTGTGAAAACCCCACGGATCGTAACCTGAGTGATGTTTTACAGGTATATGCCCATGTGAACGGTTCCTCCAATGAAGTTCCCAACCACAAGCTGGCTGCTTTCGAACGGATCCGTCTGGATGCGGGAGAAAACAAAGAATTCCGGATCACCGTTCCGCCCATGGCCTTTACCACGGTTGACGATTCCGGCAACAGAGTATTTGATGGCACTTCTGCTACGTTGTATCTGGGATTTTCCCAGCCGGACTTCACCGAAGACGGTCAGAAGGTATATGCAGATGGCAGAGGCCAGACCTTCGATGTTAATTTATAATGAGCATTATGGTGGTAAACCATTTGCTATAGAGAGATGTATATATTACAAGGAGGACAAATCCTCTCCTCACCAATGGGTTCGGATTTTCCTTCGGAAAACAAGGAGGATTACAATGAAAAGAAACAAGATCTTAAGTCTGTTGCTGTCAGTTTCCATGCTGGCTGCACTCACCGCCTGCGGAAGTCAGGGTTCCGATACTCCCGCAGCATCCACCACCGATAGTGGAAGCACTGCCGCTGCTACCGAAAGCACCGCTTCTTCCGATGACGGTTATGTACTGGACAAGGTTACTC
>JBNMJR010000101.1:0-8499 GCA_050873925.1 Acetatifactor sp. | reverse complement strand
CAGCAACGATACGATCAGCACGATCGCCATGTTATCCAGTTTTGTCATATACCCCATTTTGCCGTTTATAATGCTCAGCACGATAAAGCTGAGTAAAAACTTGATCACCGGCAGAATAAAGGCTTCGTTTCTGCTGTAGATCTTCTTGAGATTCTCTCTTAATTCCAGTAAAGCAGTCATATTTCCTCCAGGTCAATCTGTGTAGGCCGTTTACTCATTGTAAATGGAATTCAACTTCTTCAGATTGTTATAATAGCATTTCAGGCTCTTCTTCGCCCGCGCATAGCGCAGGGAACAGATCAGATAAGATGCCGCTCCGTACACTACAACTGTTATTCCATAATACAGCAGAACATTCTTTCCAAAACTGATCAGATCCATTTTGTAAATATCCTGCATAAAATTCTCAAAATCATAGAACACAAACAATGCAAAGCAGACTCCATAGGCAATCGTTGCGCACAAAATCGACTTCAGCACCTGTATGGCAATGTAGTCACTGCGGAAATAACGGCCGATGGCCATATTCTTTTTGCCTTCATTCTCTTCATAAGATGCCATTTGTGTCATCAGTATGACTTTTTCTTCGTTCAGCATAATTCCTCCGCTTACAAATACTTACAGGAAACGCATTCTTTCCCCGTCTCTGGATGTTCTGGGGCTCTGCTGGGGCGCAGTCTGCTTCTTCGGCAGTACGCTCTGCAGATCCATGGACATATCGTATTTGCACTTCTCGCAAAATCTTCCGCTGCGGATCGGTGCTCCGCATTTCTCACAACTTAGCAGAATACTGGAGCCTTCTGTCAGTTCCAGTCTCTCTTCTCTCAGCCACTGCTGGATCTGGGACGGCTCTACATCACAGTTCTCCGATACATCCTGAATGCCTACACCGGGGTTATCACGAATGTATTCCTTTACCTCCTGGAACTTGGCTTCCATCTTCTCACGGCAGCGTGGGCACAGGAACGGTCCCGCCACATAGTTAAAAATATGTCCGCACATTCTGCAGTTTCTTATATTCATAGTATCTCACACCTTCCTGTTCATACACCCGACCCACAGGCTAAAGTCACACAATACACTTTTGACACACCGTGCTCTTTTAACAGTGCTGCGATCTCATCCAGGGTCGTACCTGTTGTATAAATATCATCCACCAGAATAATCCGGTCATATAATTTTACATCATTTCTGCCTATAATAAAAGCCTTTTTCAAATTATTTTGCCGCTCTGCGGGATTTAAATGCTTCATCGGTGCGGTATTTCTCACCCGCCTTACCAGTTTTTCGTCCACCGGAAGACCCAGACTTCTTCCCAGAGCCTTCGCCAGACATGCCGCCTGGTTATAACCTCTTTTTCTCAGTTTCCCACGATACAGCGGCACCGGCACTATAACATCCGGTTGTTCCCTGCAGATAAAATCTCCCAGCATACGCGCCATTTCTTCTCCGAAAAAGTCACCGTATTCCTGTCTTCCGCTATACTTAAAACGATAGATGGACGGAGCCGCATTCCCGTATTCGTATAAAGTTCTGGCTCTGTCGTATTTATGCCCCCTACGCATACAATCACCGCAAAACTCCCGTTCTTCCGCCAGCTTTTTCCCGCAGCGCATACACCACGGAGCCGTCACCGGCTTTAATTTCGGCAGACATTCCGGACAGATTTTCCCGCCAAAAGGGCGTACGATTCCGTCACAGACCGGACATCTGCGGGGAAACAACAGCTGTAATATCGTTTCCCTTATTTTATATATGATTTCTCTGATCCTCTTACGCAATCCCCGACTCCTGTTCTGTTCCCTGTCTACAGTGTCTCTTCTTCCGGCAGACAGCAGATCTCCCGGATCCGCTGTTCCAGCGCCGTGTACCTGCGATTCTCACTGACATTCTCAATCATGCTGCGCACCGTCTCACTGCTTCCCAGAATGGTGACACAGTTTCTGGCCCGCGTGATCCCGGTGTACAGGAGGTTACGGTTGAACAGCATTCTGGGGCCGCCCAGCAGCGGCAGAATTACCGCCGGATACTCACTTCCCTGAGATTTGTGAATCGTAATGGCATAAGAAAGTTCCAGTTCTTCCAATGCCGAGAACGGATAGTTGACCCGCCTTCCGTCATCGAATTCCACCAGCAGTGTAGACATGGTCTCATTGATTTCCTTAATTCTTCCCATATCTCCGTTGAATACGCCCATTCCTTTATCGATGGGAATATTGTATCGTCCGACGATCTCCCATTCGATCTGGTAGTTGTTTTTGATCTGCATGACCTTGTCGCCTTCCCGAAAAACGGTATTGCCATAGGCATGCTCCTTTTTGTGAGGATTCGCCGGGTTCAGATAGCGCTGTAAGATTTCATTCAATGTCTCACAGCCCAGGCTTCCTTTCCGCATGGGGGTCAGTACCTGAATATCAAAAGAAGTGGCTCCCACATATTTGGGCAACATATCCTGAATGAGCTGGATCATATGCTTATATATGACATTCACGTCATTTCTTTCCAGTAAAAAGAAATCCTTTGACTTATTATCCAGAGCAATCTGTTCCCCTCTGTTGATCCGATGGGCATTGACAACAATGTCACTTTGTCCCGCCTGGCGGAAGATCTTCTCCAAAGTTACCATAGGGAACGCACGACTGTTCATAAGATCCCGCAGTACCTGTCCCGGTCCCACGCTGGGCAGCTGGTCTACATCTCCCACCAGGATCAGTCGTGTTCCCGGAAGGATTGCTTTCAGAAGCGCCTGAAACAGCTGGATATCCACCATGGACATTTCGTCGATGATCACCACATCCGCCTCTAAGGGATTTTCCTGATTCCGCTCAAAATTTGCCTTTCTGGTATCGTCTTCCGCCAGAGCGCTGTTCAGTTCCAGCAGACGATGAATGGTCTTGGCCTCAAACCCGGTGGCTTCCGTCATTCTCTTGGCTGCACGGCCCGTAGGCGCTGCCAGAAAAATATCCATGCCTTCCGATTCAAAGAAGCGGATGATCATGTTAATAGTGGTGGTTTTTCCCGTGCCGGGACCTCCGGACAGGATAAACAGGCCGTTTTTGATGCTTTCCTCCACTGCCTTCAGCTGCAGTTCATCCAACTCCATGGACAGATTTTCCGCCATGCGTTCCAGACGTTTGCGGATTGCCGCATTCTGAGAGGGAAGATTTTCCGCTTCCACCATGGGGATATTCAGATTCCGGAGCATGTTGGCACAGTTCAGCTCTGCATAGTAATAAGAGGATGCAAATACCGCTTCTCCCTTTGCCACAAGTTTCCGGTCCATGATCAGGTTATCCACCTGGGGGCGGATATTCTCCTCCGATACCCCCAGCAATTCGGAAGCTCTGCGCAGCAGAAGTTCTAAGGGCAGGTAACAATGTCCTTCTCCCACCGCCTGCAACAGAGTATACAGGATACCGCTTCGGATACGATAATCCGAGTCGGTATGAATGCCGATCTTCCCGGCAATCTCATCCGCGATGCGAAAGCCCACGCCACTGACATCCTCTGCCAGCCGGTAAGGATTTTCCCGCATGACGCTGTACATTTCCATTCCATAGGTATTATATATTTTTACGGCAAGAGTATTACTGATTCCGTATTGCTGTAAATAGACCAGCGCCTCCCGGAGATCTTTTTTTTCTTCCATCTGGATTGCAATCTCCTGTGCCTTGCGTTCGCTGATTCCCTTTACCTCCGCCAGACGTTCCGGCTCCTCCTCGATGATTCGGAAGGTGTCGTCTCCGAATTTTTTTACAATTCTGGCAGCCAGTGCTTCTCCGACTCCCCGGATGGCTCCGGATCCCAGATAGCGTTCCATGCCTGCACGGTCGGTGGGGGCCACGGTTTCATAGGTCCGGATCTTGAACTGTCGTCCGTATACGGGATGTTCTATGTATTCTCCCTCTGCGGAAATATTTTCTCCCTGGGTCAGTCCCTTGCACATGCCGACGCAGGTCATCTCTTCCCCTTCTGTTGACAGGATCATTACCGTATATCCGTTTTCACTGTTTTGAAACACAATATGGTCTACAAAACCTGTAATCGTTTCCATTTTGATTCCTCATACTATCTGTCTGCTGTTTTATAGGTTTCAAGGCTGTTCTCTCCGGATCGGGAAGAGGTCACCGCGGTGGCGGCGCAAGATAAAAAAGATCAGGGCTGCCGGAAATGGCAGCCCGAAGTCGCTACTCAAGATTGTAATTACGCTTCATCTGCTCATAAAGCATTTGTGCCAGTCCCAGACTGTTCTGCTCCGTGGAGTCGGATGCGATCTGCTGTACCATCTCGTCCTTATAGTAATCCATAAGCTGAGAGTTGGAAGAAGAAGTCTCATCGCTCTCGGGGATGGTCTTCATCATTTCCTTGAACATCTGCTCCAGGAAATAAGCCTCGAACTGCTTGCAGGCATCCATCAGTTCATCGTCTGTTGCCTTGGTGTAATCAGAACCGTTTAACTGATTCTGTAATTTGGAAGCCGTCCGGTTCGCCGCATTGGTGTATGCGGTGCTGTCCAGAGCGGAACTGCCGTATAAAGAAGAGATATCCATAATTTATCCTTTCTAAATCCCACGGTAATGAGCAATGCATCTCGAAAACGCTTCGCGTTTCCTTCGATGTCGGGCATTCGCCCTATCAAACCGCAATCTGACGTTTCCGCCTGCCAGCAGGCGAATCGTCATCTTACGGTTTGACATTTCTCATTACCTACGCAGGTTGTTAGCCTGCTGCAGCATCTCGTCGGATGCTGTGATTGCTTTGGAGTTGAGTTCGTAGGCACGCTGTGCGACGATCATGTTGACCATCTCGTCTACGACCTGTACATTGGAGCTTTCCAGATATCCCTGGATAATGCTGCTCTTTTCCACGTTGTTATTGGTGGCTTCGTTGATAGCCTGTCCGCTGGCTGCGGTCTGCTGATATAAGCTATCTGCCAGTCTCTCCAGTCCGTTCGGATTGTTGAACTGAAAAACGCCTATGGTGATACCGATGGGCTGAGGATTGTTCTGTGCATCGGGATAGCACAGGCTTCCGTCCTTGCTGACCGTAATGTTGCTCATCACATAATTGTTGCCCAGGACGATTGCTCTGCCCTGTGTATCCAATACCGGAAGTCCGTCGGATGTAGCCAGCATATTGCCGCCGTTAGCCGCCAGTGTGAACTTCAGATTACCGTTTCTGGTGTAGTAGGTATTGCCGTCCGCGCCTCTTACCGCAAAAAAGCCCTTGCCGTCGATAGCAAATGCGGTATCACTGTCGGATGCTGTCAGGCTTCCTTCCTTAAATACGGAACTGATAGAAGCATTTCTTACACCGAGACCCACCTGTGCACTACTGGGCTTGGTGTCTCCGTTGGCGGAAGTTGTCTTCGTCTGGATGTTCTGGTATAACAGGCTCTTGAATTCATTCACCTGTGTTTTGTAGCCTGTGGTATTTACGTTTGCCAGGTTGTTGGCAATGGTATCCACATTTGTCTGCTGTGCGATCATGCCGGTCGCTGCTGTCCATAAGCTTCTGACCATATGTAGTCTCCTCTCACGCTGTCCCTTACGTCATCCATGACCTGATTTTTATCCTATAAATATTCCGTTGTGAGCATAGCCCACTCAATACAGTTATCGGCTGTTTTTGTTGTATTTATTACTACAATTTGCCAATCTGGTTCGCTGCCACATCCAGAGTGCCGTCAATGGTCTGAATCACCTTCTGGTTGGATTCGTATGCTCTGGTAATGGAGATCAGATTCACCATCTCGGATACGACCTGCACATTGGACATCTCCAGATAACCGGATTTCACCTGTGCATTGGCTGCGGTCGTCTGTGCCCCCTGAATCGGCTGGTAGTAAGTCTCCCCGTATTTTTCCAGATAATCATAATCTGCAAAATCCGTCACCTGGATCTTTGCTACTGCCCGGTCGTTCTGATAGATCGTACCGTCATCAGTGATTTTGGAATCCAACAATGTGTTCAGGCGGATCCGTCTGTTCTGGGTATCCAGAACATAGTCACCCTCTTCTGTTACCAGATATCCGTCCTTGTTCAGGGTAAACTGTCCGGCACGGGTGTATTTGGTGTCGGTCTCCCCTGCCTTGTTGGTAAATTCAATGGCAAAAAAACCGTCTCCGGCTAATGCCAGATCGTAGGTATTATCCGTGATGCGGAAAGATCCCTGGGTATAGTCGGTATAATTCTCTCCGATCTTTACTCCGGGATTCTTGATACCGATCCTCTGAACATTTCTCATGCCTACCGACTGATCCTTGATCTTGACCGTCAGAACGTCATCAAAGGACTGGCTGGTGGAGCCTTCCTTTTTGTATCCGACGGTGGATGCATTGGCCAGATTGTTGGTCATGATATCCATTCTGTTCTGTTCATTTACCATACCGGTATAAGCGGTATATAAGCCTTTAACCATTCGTATCCTCCATTTGCGATCGCGATCCTTCGACAAATGTCCGGCATCCTGCCTTACTCTGTTGTCCGGTTCCCCGGACTGTCCGTATTATTCTCTGTAGCCTGCCAGGAACTCTACATATTTACCGGTTCCGATAGCTACTGCTGTCATGGGATCCTCTGCTGTCATGGTGTTGATACCTGTCTTTGCAGAGATCAGATCCTCCAGACCGCGCAGCAGGCTTCCGCCACCGGTCAGTACGATTCCTCTGTCCGCAATATCCGCTGCCAGCTCAGGGGGAGTCTTCTCCAATACGCTGTGGATGGTCTCCACAATCTGTGCAGTGGTCTCCCGCAGTGCTTCCTCGGTCTCCTCGGAAGACACCTTGACAGTCTTGGGCAGACCGGTCACGAGGTTACGTCCTCTGACATCCATATAATCCACTTCCGCTCTCTTGTAGCAGGAACCGATCTTGATCTTCAGGTCTTCTGCGGTTCTCTCACCGATGAGCAGATTGTGCTTCTTACGCATATAACGAACAATGGCTTCATCAAAATCATCGCCTGCGATCTTGATGGAAGCGCTGACTACAGTACCTCCCAGAGAGATAACTGCGATATCGGAAGTACCACCGCCGATATCCACGATCATATTACCGCAGGGCTTGGAAATATCAATGCCCGCACCGATAGCAGCTGCGATGGGCTCCTCAATAATGGAGACCTCTCTGGCACCTGCCTGGTAAGTAGCGTCTTCTACTGCCTTCTTCTCTACTTCCGTAACACCGCTGGGAACGCAGACAGCGATACGGGGCTTACGGAAAGTTCTCTTACCCAGAGCTTTCTGGATAAAGTACTTCATCATTTTCTCGGTTACGGTATAATCGGAGATAACACCCTGACGTAACGGTCTTACCGCTACGATGTTGCCGGGAGTTCTTCCCAGCATCAGTCTTGCGTCCTCACCGATGGCTTTAATCTTATTTGTATCTCTATCGAAAGCTACAACAGAGGGCTCCTTTAATACGACGCCCTTTCCTCTGATGTATACCAGAATGCTGGCGGTACCTAAATCAATTCCGATATCTGTGCACTGCATCTTTTTATTACCCCTTTCCGATGGTATCTATCTATAAGTCTTGACTCTACACGCTATTTTAGTCATATACACCATATTATAACTGAATTTTTTCCATTTTCATAGGGGGTAATTCTTAAAATTTGATAACTATTCAGAAAGACGCAATGCCTTGTCCTTCTCCAGCATCTTTTTCACATAATAACCGGTGTAGGATTTTTTCACCATGGCGATCTCTTCCGGGGTTCCTTTGGCGATCACTGTACCACCGCGGTCTCCGCCTTCCGGTCCCATATCAATGATATAGTCCGCAGTCTTGATCACATCCAGATTGTGCTCGATGACCACCACCGTGTTGCCGCCGTCCGCCAGTCTGTGCAGGATCTCCACCAGTTTGTGAACATCTTCAAAATGCAGTCCTGTGGTGGGCTCGTCCAGAATATAGATGGTCTTGCCGGTGCTTCTTCTGGAAAGCTCCGTGGCCAGCTTGATACGCTGTGCCTCGCCTCCGGACAGTGTGGTGGAAGGCTGTCCCAGTTTTACATAAGAAAGTCCCACATCATACAGAGTCTCGATCTTTCTGCGGATATACGGTACATTTTCAAAGAAAGGCAGTGCCTCTTCCACCGTCATATCCAGTACATCAAAAATACTCTTACCTTTATATTTTACATCCAGTGTCTCACGATTGTAACGCTTTCCGCCACAGACCTCACAGGGCACATAGACATCCGGCAGGAAATGCATCTCGATCTTGATGATACCGTCGCCGCCACAGGCTTCACATCTTCCGCCTTTGACATTGAAACTGAAACGTCCCTTGCTGTAACCCTTGGCCTTGGCATCCGCCGTGGAGGCAAACAGATCACGGATCAGATCAAACACTCCTGTATAAGTAGCGGGGTTGGATCTGGGAGTACGACCGATAGGGGACTGGTCAATGTTGATGACTTTGTCCAGCTGTTCCACGCCTTCGATTCCCTTGTGTTTGCCGGGGATGCAGCGGGCACGGTTCAATTCTCT
>JBNMJR010000100.1:0-8513 GCA_050873925.1 Acetatifactor sp. | reverse complement strand
GTCCGAACCTGTGCACCGGCGGAGAGAATTACCACGGCAGATATGAATATGCCTGCGTACAGTCCATGGAGAAGACCACACAGCTTCTGATCGCCATCGCGGCAAAGTATGCGGACAGAACGTAAAATATAAAATAACGGAAATGAGATTTGGAAAGGCAATACTTTTTATATGACGAATGTAACACAAATGAACGAAACCGAGAGACAATATTATTTTATGGAGAAGGCTTCCGGTCATGTGGCAAAGCTTGGCGAAGAACTGGGCAGAAAGCCGACCTGCTGCGTGACGACCTTCGGGTGCCAGATGAATGCCAGGGATTCCGAAAAACTGGTGGGAATTCTGGAAAAGGTGGGGTATGAGATCATCGAGGACGAAAATGCGGATTTCGTGATCTACAATACCTGTACGGTCAGAGACAATGCGAATCAGCGTGTCTACGGAAGACTGGGTGTGCTGAACGGCTACAAGAAGAAAAATCCCCATATGAAGATCGCCCTGTGCGGCTGTATGATGCAGGAGCCTTCCGTAATCGAAAAGATCAAGACCAGCTATCGTTTTGTAGACCTGATCTTCGGAACCCATAATATTTTCAAATTTGCCGAGCTGTTGTGCTCTCTGTTTGAAAATCAGGGAATGGTCATTGACATCTGGAAGGATACGGACAAGATCGTGGAGGATCTTCCGGTGGAGAGAAAATATCCCTTCAAATCCGGTATCAATATCATGTTCGGTTGTAACAATTTCTGCAGTTATTGTATCGTACCATATGTCCGCGGCCGTGAAAAGAGCCGTGAGCCCCAGGCTATCATCCGTGAGATCGAGGAGCTGGTTGCAGATGGTGTAACGGAGATCATGCTTCTTGGCCAGAATGTAAACTCCTATGGAAAAACACTGGAAACACCGGTGACATTTTCACAGCTTTTAAAAGAAGTAGAGAAGATCGAAGGATTGAAGCGCATCCGTTTCATGACTTCTCATCCGAAGGATATTATCCGGGAGATCGAAGGTCTGGTGGCGGACGGTGTGGTGGAGATCATGCTGCTGGGCCAGAATGTGAATTCTTACGGCAAGAATCTGGAGGAACCCATTACTTTTGCACAGCTTTTGCAGGAAGTGGAGAAGATCGAAGGACTGGAGCGGATCCGATTCATGACTTCCCATCCCAAGGATCTGTCTGACGAACTGATCGAGGTAATGAAGCACTCGAAAAAGATCTGCAGACATCTGCATCTGCCCTTACAGTCCGGTTCCACAAAGATATTAAAAGCCATGAACCGTCGCTATACCAAGGATCAGTATCTGGAACTGGCGGAAAAGATCCGCAGGGAGATTCCGGATATGGCCATTACCACGGATATTATCGTAGGCTTCCCGGGAGAGACGAAGGAAGACGTGGATGAGACCATTGATGTGATCCGCCGTGTGAAATATGACAATGCGTTTACGTTCATCTATTCCAAACGTACCGGTACTCCGGCGGCAGCCATGGAACAGGTGCCGGAGGAACAGGTGAAGGAACAGTTTGACCGGGTGCTTAAGACCGTGCAGGAGACTGCCAGAGAACAGGTCGGCAGATATCAGGGACAGATCGCGGACGTGCTGGTGGAAGAGATCAACGAAAACGACAGCACGCTGGTCACCGGAAGAATGTCCAACAATACCCTGGTACATTTCCCGGGAGATGCTTCCCTTGTGGGAAAAATCGTGAATGTATCTCTGGATGAATGCCATGGATTTTATTATATGGGACATAGGATTCATCCATAGAAAACATTCACGACTGCTTGCAGGCAGGGAATGCTTTCTATGAGATGAATTAACAAACATAAGCAAGAAGGGCGACAGCCCGGATTGCGCATGTTTGTAAAAAATCCTTGCAAAGAAAACGAAATAGAGATATGATAAGGCTCGTGTGACTTTATAAAAATTTTATAATTTCACACGGGCTTATTTTATGCCCGATTTACGAGGTGAGGAGAAGATTATGGAAAAACTTAAACCGAAGCTTTTCTCTGTAATGAAGAGCTACACAAAAGAACAGTTTGTAAAAGACGTGATCGCAGGTATCATCGTGGCGATCATTGCACTGCCCCTGTCCATTGCGCTGGCACTGGCGTCCGGCGTGACTCCGGAGAAGGGTATCTACACAGCCATCACTGCAGGCTTTGTGATCTCATTCTTAGGCGGAAGCCGTGTGCAGATCGCCGGACCGACGGCGGCATTTGCCACCATCGTAGCCGGTATCGTTGCGAAGAACGGCATGGACGGTCTGATCATTGCAACCCTGCTGGCCGGTGTGATCCTGATCCTGATGGGATTATTCCGACTGGGTAATCTGATCAAGTTCATCCCTTATACCATTACCACGGGCTTTACCTCCGGTATTGCCGTGACAATTCTGATCGGACAGATCAAGGATTTCCTGGGACTGACCATTGTCAGCGAAGAGCCGCTGATCGAGACCATGGACAAATTAAAAGCGGTATTTCAGTTTATATCCACCACTAATCTGCAGGCCCTTCTGGTGGGTGTGATCAGTCTGCTGATCCTGATCGTATGGCAGTACCTGCCGGGCTTCTGCAAGAAGATTCCCCCTTCCCTGATCGCGGTACTGGTGGGAAGTGCCATGGTAGCACTGCTTAATATGAATGTAAACACCATCGGGGATCTGTATGAGATCTCCAATAAGCTTCCGACAATTTCCCTGCCGGCCTTCAGTTTAAAGACCGTACAGAATGTCCTGCCGGATGCGTTTACCATTGCCATTCTGGCAGCCATCGAGTCTCTGCTTTCCTGTGTGGTGGCGGACAGCATGGTGAACAGCAGACACCGCTCCAACATGGAGCTGATCGCCCAGGGCGCCGGCAACATCACTTCCGCATTGTTCGGAGGAATCCCGGCCACCGGAGCCATAGCAAGAACCGCAGCCAATGTGAAAAACGGCGGTCGTACCCCTATTGCCGGTATGGTACATTCTGTGACACTGCTGTTAATACTGGTGGTGCTGATGCCTTATGCTGCACTGATCCCCATGCCCACCATCGCAGCTATCCTGTTCATGGTGGCTTACAATATGTGTGACTGGCGGAAATTCGTAGGACTCTGCAAGACCGCACCCAAGAGTGATATCATCGTTCTGGTGACCACATTTGTACTGACTGTTGTGTTTGATCTGGTGGTAGCTATTGAGGTAGGTATCCTGCTGGCAGCTATTCTGTTCATGAAGCGTATGAGCGATGTCACGGAAGTGGAAGGTTGGAAATATGTGGACGATGAGGATGATGCGGACAGTCTGTCCTTAAGAGTCGTACCTCACAACACCATGGTTTATGAGGTCAGCGGCCCTCTGTTCTTCGGCGCAGCGGACAAGATCCTGAAGATCACACTGGATGAGAAGATGAACTGTCTGGTACTGCGTATGCGCAGCGTCAGCGCTATCGATGCCACGGCCATGCACAATCTGGAACAGTTATATGTGGACTGTAAGAAGAAAAATATCCAGATCATTCTGTCCCATGTAGGGGAACAGCCCATGCACGTCATGGAGAAGAGCGGGTTCTTAGACAAGGTCGGCAGAGAGAATGTGTGTGCACATATCGACGATGCACTGGAGCGTGCCGCACGGCTGGGATAAGGGGCAAAAACTATCATTTGCGGACGGGTTCTTTAATTTACAACCTCAATATTTTGTGCTAAGATAGATGCGGATACGCAAGCTTTTGCGTGTCCGCTTTGTCGTGTATTTTTTTACAGAACAGGAGAAAATCATGGCTGAATTGACACCAATGATGCAAAAATATATGGAGACCAAGGAGCAGTATAAGGACTGCATCCTTTTTTATCGTCTGGGAGATTTTTATGAAATGTTCTTTGACGATGCTATCGTGGCATCCAAAGAGCTGGAAATTGCATTGACCGGAAAAAGCTGCGGACTGGAGGAACGGGCCCCTATGTGCGGCATTCCCTACCATGCGGTGGAAGGGTATCTGGCCAGACTGGTCAGCAGAGGCTATAAGGTAGCCATCTGTGAACAGGTGGAGGACCCGAAGCTGGCTAAGGGACTGGTGAAGAGAGAAGTCATCCGTGTGGTGACTCCGGGTACCAACCTGGATGTCCAGTCGCTGGAAGCCAGTAAGAACAATTACCTGATGTGCATTGCCTATACTTCGGACGGAATCGGCATTTCCGCAGCGGATGTCACTACCGGTGATTATTATGTGACAGAGGTGGAAGACCTGCGGAAACTGAAGGATGAACTGATGAAATATGAGCCTTCGGAGATCATCTGCAATGAGGCCTTTCTGGTCAGCGGATATGATGTGGAGGACCTGAAATCCCGTCTGCATATCTCTGTCAGCGCACTGGAGTCTCATATGTTCGATGATGACGGCTGCCGGCGGATCCTTATGAGACATTTTAAGGTGAATACCCTGATCGGCCTCGGCGTGGAGGAATTCCCTACCGGAATCCTGGCGGCGGGAGCACTGCTGCAATATTTATATGATACCCAGAAGACGGATCTGGAGCATTTTACGCATATTACGCCCTATCTTACCAGCAAATATATGCTGTTGGACAGTTCCACCAGAAGAAATCTGGAACTTACGGAGACACTGCGGGAAAAGCAGAAGCGTGGCTCACTTCTGTGGGTGCTGGACAAGACGAAGACAGCCATGGGTGGCAGACTGCTGCGAAACTATATTGAACAGCCTCTGATCGATAAGGAAGAAATGGAGAAGCGTCTGGATGCGATCCAGGAACTGAATCAGGATTCTATTTCCCGGGATGAGATCAGAGAGTACCTGAATCCGGTTTATGACCTGGAACGACTGCTCAGCAAAGTAACTTATAAGACGGCAAATCCCAGAGATCTGATCGCTTTCCGCAACTCTCTGCAGATGCTGCCGCCCATCAAGACGGTGCTGTCGGGATTCCAGAAAGAAGAACTGACAGTCATCCGGGAAGAAATCGATGGACTGGAGGATATCTATCAGCTGATCGACGAGGCAATCGTTGAGGAACCACCCATATCTATTCGGGAAGGCGGAATCATCAAGGATCAGTTCGATGAGACCATAGATCATCTGCGTGCAGCCAAACATGACGGCAAACAATGGCTGGTCCAGCTGGAAGAAGAGGACAGAGAGCGCACCGGGATCAAGAACCTAAAAATCAAGAAAAATAATGTATTCGGTTACTTTTTTGAGGTGACCAATTCTTACAAGGATCTGGTGCCGGAGGATTATATCCGCAAGCAGACTCTTGCCAATGCGGAGCGGTATACCACACCGAGATTGAAGGAACTGGAAGATACGATCTTAAATGCAGAGGACAAGCTTCAGACACTGGAGTATGATATTTTCTGCAGAATCCGGGATACCATCGCACAGGAACTGGTACGCATCCAGAATACCGCTAAGGCTCTTGCAAAGCTGGATGTTTATGCATCCCTGTCCCTGGTGTCGGAGCGCAATCATTATGTGCGTCCGAAACTAAATGAAAAAGGCGTCATCGACATCAAAGACGGAAGACATCCTGTGGTGGAACAGATGATCACTAATGATATGTTCATCGCTAATGACACTTATCTGGACAATGGCAGTCACTGCATCAGCATCATCACCGGACCGAATATGGCGGGAAAATCCACTTATATGCGTCAGACGGCCCTGATCGTGCTGATGGCACAGATCGGCTGCTTTGTGCCTGCCAGAAGTGCCAATATCGGCATCGTGGACAGAATCTTTACCCGTGTGGGCGCGTCGGATGACCTGGCCAGCGGACAATCCACTTTCATGGTGGAGATGAACGAGGTGGCGAATATTTTACGAAATGCCACATCCAAAAGTCTCCTGATCCTGGATGAGATCGGCAGAGGTACTTCCACCTTTGACGGCTTAAGTATTGCCTGGGCGGTGATCGAACATATCAGCAACCGAAAGCTTCTGGGCGCAAAGACACTGTTTGCCACCCATTATCATGAGCTGACTGAGCTGGAAGGCAAAATGAACAATGTCAATAACTACTGTATCGCGGTCAAGGAATGCGGAGATGATATTGTATTCCTGCGTAAGATCGTAAAGGGCGGCGCAGACAAGAGCTACGGTATCCAGGTGGCCAAACTGGCCGGTGTGCCGGATATGGTCATCGACCGGGCAAAAGAGATCGTGGAGCAGCTGTCCGACAATGACATCACCGAAAAGGTGCAGAGTATCGCCATTGATAATAAGGGCGAGGGAAAAGCCAAAAGACAGCCCAGATACGATGAAGTGGATCTGGCGCAGATGTCTCTGTTTGATACGGTGACGGATGAAGATGTGCTGAAAGAACTGATGGAGATCGAAGTGACGACGCTGACACCGCTGGATGCACTGAATACTTTGTACCGCCTGCAGAATAAGTTAAAGAACCGCTGGAACGGTTAAGTTATTTGTGCCTGCGCCAGGTGCTAAAGCCCAAGGCGCTAAAGCCCAAGGCGCTAAAGCGCCTGGAAATTTGCAGGTCACGGAAAGACAAGGGTGTTTATATGGGAATACATGTACTGGACTCCCGGACGATCGACAGGATCGCTGCCGGTGAGGTGGTGGAGAGACCGGCCAGTGTGGTAAAAGAACTGGTGGAGAATGCCATTGATGCCGGATCCACGGCGATCACGGTGGAGGCAAAGGAAGGCGGCATTGAATTCATCCGTGTGACGGATAACGGCTGCGGTATCGAGAGAGACCAGCTCCCTACCGCGTTCCTGCGTCATGCCACCAGTAAAATAGAGGATGCAGATGATCTGAACCATATTGCGAGTCTGGGCTTCCGCGGTGAGGCTTTATCCAGTATCGCAGCAGTTTCCCGGGTGGAGATCATTACCAAGAGAAAAGAAAATCTTACGGGTACCCGCATGGTACTGGAAGGAGCAAGAGAACAATCCATCGACGAGATCGGTGCACCGGACGGCACAACGTTCCTCATGCGGAATCTGTTTTTTAATACGCCGGTACGCCGGAAGTTCTTGAAACAGCCTGCCACAGAGGGCAGTTATATCACGGATCTTATGGAGCATCTGGCATTGTCGAGACCGGATATTTCGTTTAAATTCGTACTGGGGAACCAGACCCGATTCCATACCTCCGGCAACGGTGACCTGCGGGAAGTTATCTACCGGATCTATGGCAGGGAGATCGCTGCGGAGCTGGTGCCTATTCAGATCGAAGAGAACGGCATCAAAGTCGAAGGATATCTGGGCAAACCGGTACTGGTGCGTTCCAACCGTAATTTTGAAATCTATTTTATCAACGGTCGTTTTATCCGCAGTGGAGTGATCGCCAAGGCCATTGAAGAAGGTTACAAGCAGTATCTGATGCAGCATAAATTTCCACTGTGCGTACTGCATATCACCATGGATACGGAGACAGTGGATGTGAATGTGCATCCCTCCAAAATGGATGTGCGGTTCTCTGACGGCATGGCATTTGCCAGAATGCTCAGTGAGAAAATTGCCACCACTTTGCGGAACCGGGAGATGATCCCGGATGCTTCCCTGGAGGATGAAAAGGCGATCCAGAAGAAAGAACAGGAAGAGAGAAAAGCTTCCTGGAAAGAACACACACCGGAAGTATTTGAAAAAAAGAGAGAAGAAAGCTACCGTGTCATGGAGGCGGCCAAATATGAAGCAGCTCCCAAAGACCGGAGAGAATTTATACAGAAACCCATCTGGCAGGAAAATCACGCAAGTGTGCAGACCAGTATCCGCAAACCGGAGCCGACAGCAGATCCTGTCGCAGGAAACGGTATAGGGACTACAGCGGCGGAAAGACCGCAGACGATCCAATCAGGTACGACAACGGAAGCGTCCAAAACGACTGTCACAGCTTCACCACAGGAAGATGACTTCTTCGTGGAGGCAACGCCGCCCGAGGAACTGAAGAATCCGGTCCAGGCACAGGAGCAAACAACCGCAGCGGTTGCACCCACGCAGCCCTCCACAGAGCAGACAATGATCGCTCAGGAACCGGCAATTGTCCAGGAACCGGAAACGGAGATAAAAAATGCACAACAGTTGAACCTGTTCGAGGAAAAACTGTTGTCCATGCAGAACCGCAGCCGTTACCGGATCATTGGTCAGGTCTTTGATACCTACTGGATGATCCAGTTTGAAGACAAACTGTTCATCATCGATCAGCATGCGGCCCATGAGAAGGTAAAATACGAACGCCTGATGAAACAGTTTCATGAAAAGAGTGTGGTGTCCCAACGTCTGATGCCGGCTATTATTGTCAGTCTGACAGGGCAGGAGGAAAGCATTCTGCACACTTATGAGGATGCTTTTGCACAGCTGGGATTTGAGATTGATGCTTTTGGCGGCAATGAATATGCCCTCCGCAGCGTACCGGTGGATCTCTACGGATGCAGTGAGAGAGAACTGTTCCTGGCAGTGTTGGATGAACTGTCCCAGGAGACCGGTAACCGCGGAAGCTTTCAGGTCATTGAGGAGAAAATCGCATCCATGTCCTGCAAGG
>JBNMJR010000099.1:0-8656 GCA_050873925.1 Acetatifactor sp. | reverse complement strand
GTTCTCTATTTTATCCTTGCATGGCTTGTAGCTTAGCCAAAGTATCTCTTTAATAATCCTTCGAAGGCTTTACCGTGTCTTGCCTCGTCACGTGCCATCTCATGAACGGTGTCATGGATAGCATCCAGGTTAGCAGCCTTGGCTCTCTTAGCCAGGTCGAACTTACCTGCGGTAGCGCCGTTCTCGGCATCAACTCTCATCTCCAGATTCTTCTTGGTGGAATCGGTAACAACTTCACCTAACAGCTCTGCGAATTTAGCAGCGTGCTCAGCTTCTTCGTAAGCAGCCTTCTCCCAGTACAGACCGATCTCGGGATAGCCTTCTCTGTGAGCAACTCTTGCCATTGCCAGATACATACCAACCTCGGAGCACTCGCCCTGGAAGTTAGCGCGCAGATCAGCAATGATATCTTCGGGAGCACCCTGTGCAACTCCTACTACATGCTCTGCAGCCCAGGTCTTACCTTCTTCCTGCTTGGTGAACTTGGAAGCGGGAGCGTGACAGATGGGGCACTCTGCGGGAGCCGCATCACCTTCATAAACATAACCACATACCTGACATACATACTTTGCCATAATTTTTTTCTCCTTTTCTCTGATGAAATATTTTTGTTTTTTCTCTTTTTGCGTGTGCCGTAGCGGCACAAATATTATTTATGGAACGAAGTCCGCTTTTTATCTTATTTAAGAAAGCGTGGACTCCGCAGCAACCCTGGTACAGGTGGGACAGGTGCCGTAGAAATAAGTGACGTGTCCCCGGATCTTGCCGTCGAATCGTTCTCCGGCCGTCTCCATGATGGAATCAATACTATCCATATCCAGATCGATGACGCTTCCGCATTCAGTACATACGAAATGATAATGTTCGGAAGTATCTGCATCGAAATGATCTACACCGTCGCCGACCCGAAGTCGTAAGATTTCACCCATATCTGACAAAAGTGTCAGATTGCGGTAGACAGTGCCAAGACTTAAGTTCGGATCCTGCTGCTTCAGATTGGAATAGATCACATCTGCGGTAGGGTGATCCTTGCGACCCATGAGAAATGTTTTGATCATTTCCCGCTGTCTGCTTCTTTTCAGTGCCATGCGTACCCCTTTTCTTGATAATAGTAATGATTACTGTTTTCTTATAAGCATATTATACACGATACAGAAGTAATGTCAACAGAAAAATAAAAAATTTTGTTTATATTTTTTTTATGATATTCTTGCTTCCTTTATACACAGAAGACAGCATTTTATGCTATAATGAGCGCAAGTGAGGGCGTTATTATGAAATTTAAAACGAGATTACGGGTAACATTTATAAGCATTATTTTACTTCCGTTGTTATTAACGATTATGGCGTTTGTTGTGATAGCCATTTATCTGATGAATTTTTCCCAGGGACTTAGCCTGACAGACCTTGATTATTCCATGATGTCAGAGAATATCAAGGAGTTTACCAATACCACAGATCAGGCTTATTATGTATTACAGGATCAGGCAAGAGAAGACAGCAGCAAGCTGGAAGATAAGGAATACCTGGATCATATCAATGCTGAGGTATCCCGGAAGTCTACTTATATTATAGTAAGAAAAGGCGATCAGCTCTACTATGCGGGCAATGAGGATGCTGCACAGAAGATTTTTGAAAAACTGCCGGCTTACGGTGATGAAAAACTGTCTGATGACAGCGGTTATTTTTATAATGAACTGGAAAAATATGTAAAACAGATTGATTTTACTTTCCGGGACGGAACGCCAGGCAGCGTATTTATCGTCACGAAGGTCAATTCCCTGATTTCGAGACACCTTTTGATTGATATGTTTGTGGCTATCATTGTGATTCTGATTTTCACGAGCCTTATGCTGACCCAGTGGATTCACAAAGGTGTCTTTGAACCAATTAACGAATTGAATGTGGCCATGCGTAAGATTAAGGAAGGAAACTTTGACTATGTTCTGGAGACGGATGCCAAGGGCGAGATCGGTGATCTCTATCGTAATTACGAAGACATGCGCCTACGTCTGAAGGAATCCACGGAAGAAAACATCCAGCACGAGAAGCAGAACAAGGAGTTGGTCAGCAATATTTCCCATGATCTGAAGACTCCCATTACCGCCATCAAAGGATATGTGGAAGGTATCATGGACGGTGTGGCAGACACGCCGGAGAAGATGGACAAATACATCAAGACCATCTACAACAAAGCCATTGATATGGACCGGCTGATCAACGAGCTGACCACCTATTCCGGAATTGACAATAATCGGATTCCCTATAATTTCCATCGCATCAATGTAGCAGATTACTTTGGAGATTGTGTGGAAGAAGTCGGACTGGATCTGGAGCAGCGGGGCATCAAGCTGAACTACTCGAATCTGGTATCTCCCGATACGGTCGTCATCGCAGATCCGGAGCAGATGAAGAAAGTCATCAATAATATTATCAGTAACAGCGTAAAATATATGGACAAGCCCAACGGACATATTGATATCCGCATTCTTGACGAAGTGGATTCCATTCGGGTAGAGATCGAGGACAACGGTAAGGGAATTGCCCAGAAGGATCTACAGAAAATCTTCGAGCGTTTCTATCGCACGGATGCGTCCCGGAACTCTGCACAGGGTGGCAGTGGTATCGGACTTTCCATTGTGAAGAAGATCATCGAGGATCATGGCGGCTATGTATGGGCCACGGCCAAAGAGGGCGAAGGAACCTGTATGCATTTTGTCCTGAGAAAATACATTGAGTTGCAGCCCGGAAAATAAATTTGTAAAAAGTAGCAGGAAGATAGATTGGAGGAAAAACCATGAGTAAGATTTTAATTATTGAAGATGAAGTGGCGATTGCAGATCTGGAGAAGGATTATCTGGAACTCAGTGATTTCAAGGTAGACATCTGTAATACCGGTGACGAGGGACTGAAGACCGCGCTGGCAGGAGATTATGATCTGATCATTCTGGATCTGATGCTGCCCGGCATGGACGGTTTTGAAGTATGTAAGAAGATCCGTGAGGAGAAGAATATTCCCATCCTCATGGTATCAGCGAAGAAGGACGATATTGATAAGATCCGGGGCTTAGGCTTAGGTGCGGATGACTATATGACCAAGCCTTTCAGCCCCAGTGAACTGGTGGCCCGCGTGAAAGCGCACATGGCACGTTATGAGAGACTGGTAGGCACGAACCAGAAGCAGCAGAATGACATCGTGGAGATCCGCGGTATCCGCATCGACAAGACCGCAAGACGTGTTTATATCGATGGTGTGGAGAAGACCTTTACCACCAAGGAATTCGATCTGCTGACCTTCCTTGCGGAGCATCCGAACCATGTATTTACCAAGGAAGAACTGTTCCGTGAGATCTGGGATATGGATTCCATTGGTGATATTGCCACCGTCACTGTGCATATCAAGAAGATCCGTGAGAAGATCGAAAAGGACACTGCGAAGCCTCAGTATATAGAGACAATCTGGGGTGTGGGATACCGTTTCAAGGTATAGGAAAAAACAAAAATAAGACTATAGAAGAAAACTCCTATTATGGATACAGCAACAAACTGTTCCAAATAGGAGTTTTTTATATAAAAGTATGCTATAATCATAACATTGCGGATTACATTCGCGAAATTTGATTTGCGATTCCACCGGTGCAGGAAAGCATTGGCGGAATGGGGTGTGTTATGAACAGAAAAATAAAACAGTTGTCTACAACACAGAAGATCATGTTAAGCTTTTTCTGTGCCATATTGGTGGGAAGTGTTCTGCTGGCATTGCCTGTCAGCTCGGCTACCGGAGAGGCGGTTCCGTATATCGACGCTTTATTCACAGCCACCACATCCATTTGTGTGACCGGTCTGGTGACGGTGCCGACCTGTTCCACCTGGAGTGTATTTGGCCAGACCGTGATCCTGATCCTTATTCAGATGGGGGGCTTAGGAATCATCACTGTGATGTACGGTGTTATGATGGGCCTGCACAGACGATTGGGACTGGGCAGTCGATGGATGCTGCAGGATGTGTTTAATCTGAATAATATCTCTGGAATTGTAAAATTCCTCCGCAAAGTCCTCATAGGAACTCTGGTGGTGGAAGGAACCGGGGCACTCCTGTATATGACGGTATTTGTGCCGGAATACGGTCCCCGGGGAATCTGGATCTCTCTGTTTAATGCGGTATCGGCATTTTGCAACGCGGGGATGGATATTATGGCAGAGGACAGCCTGTGTGGTTATGTATTTCAACCCATGGTCAATCTGGTTACCATGCTGTTGATCGTACTGGGTGGACTGGGCTACATTGTCTGGTGGGATGTATTGCGGGTGCTGAAAAATATCCGCACCCAGAAGTTCAAATGTTTCCGGCAGCTGACGCTTCACAGCAAGATCGCATTGACGATGACGGGACTGTTTATTGTCCTTGGGGCAGCAGCTTTCTACATTTTTGAATACAACAATCCTCTGACGATGCAGAATTATACGGTGGGACAGAGAATCCTGGCATCCCTGTTCCAGTCGGTAACCACACGTACAGCAGGATTTGCCACAATTCCTCAGCAGGATCTGACCAATACTTCGGCCATTATTTCTGTACTGCTGATGCTGATCGGTGGATCTCCGGTGGGAACCGCGGGCGGCATCAAGACTGTGACGGTGGCGGTGCTGATGGTGTCCATGTTCGCTACCATACGCAATAAGGAAGATGCAGAGCTTTTTCAGAGAAATATCCCGAAACAGGCGGTGAATAAGTCCGTGGCAGTGGTCAGCATGTTTTTCATTATTGCATCGTTGTCCACGATTCTTTTGTCTGCAGTGACGGATGCGGATGTGATAGATATTGTGTATGAAACAGTCAGCGCCACAGCCACCGTGGGATTAACCAGGAATCTGACTTCCGCGCTGAATCTGTGGGGAAAGCTGATCATCATTGTAACTATGTATCTGGGGAGAGTCGGTCCGATCTCTCTGGTGGTAGCATTCAGTACGCAGAGAAAAAATAAAAATATTGTGAAAAATCCTACGGAAGGGATCAGTGTAGGTTAATACGGTTTTATCAGGAGGGAAAAATTATGGGAATCAATCAGACGTATGCAGTCTTCGGACTGGGAAGATATGGAAGAAGCGTAGCGAAGGAACTGGTAGAAAATGGTGCGGAAGTGTTGGCGGTAGACAACAGAGAGGCTGTAGTCAATGCAGCAATTGCAGAAATTCCCTATTGTAAATGTGCGGATGTTACCGATGCGGAAGCACTCCGGCAGCTGGGAATCTCCAATATGGATGTGGTCATCGTGACTATGGCCAATCATCTGGAGGCCAGTGTTATGGCGACAATGCTGTGCAAGGAACTGGGAGTGAAAACGGTGATCGCAAAGTGTGCCAGCGAAATGAACCGTAAGATTCTTACGAAAGTAGGAGCGGATCGTGTGGTATTCCCGGAAAGCGAGTCCGGAATCCATCTGGCGAAGAGCCTGTTAAGCTTTGGATTTATGGATATCATCGAATTGTCTCAGGATGTCTCCATGGTAGAGCTGGAGATCAAGCCGCAGTGGATTGGGAAGAACCTGATCGAACTGAACCTTCGGAGAAAATATTCTGTGAACGTGGTGGCGATTGTCGAAGGAGAAAGTGTAAACACCAATATTGACCCGGAGATGCCTCTGACGAAGGACATGCGGCTGATCGTCATTGCCAACCGGGCAAAATTGAATAAATTGAAGTAAAAAAGCTCCCGTCCGGAACAGGCATAATAAAATGCACGGTACCGACGGGAGTTTTGTTTTCGTGAAAGATAAAATCAGTTATCTGCCCGGAAGGTCTTTTCGTTAAATGATCCCTGCTGCTTGGCAACGATGGTGGTACATACGGCGTCACCGGTGATATTCACGGCGGTACGCAGCATATCCAGGATACGGTCAATACCCATGATCAACGCAATACCCTCGGTGGGAAGTCCCACGGAGGTCAATACCATGGACAGGGTGACCAGACCGACACTGGGAACACCGGCCGTACCAATGGAAGCGATCGTTGCGGTGGCGATGACTGTCGCAATGGCGGCAGGTGTCAGAGGAATGCCGTAAGCCTGCGCTATGAATACAACCGCAACACCCTGCATGATGGAAGTACCGTCCATATTGATGGTGGCACCCAGAGGGATCGTAAAGGACGAGATCTGCTTGGAGACACCGATTTTTTTGTACAGAGTGTCAATAGACAGCGGGATCGTCGCATTACTGGTGGAAGTGGAGAAGGCAAAGGTCATGACCGGGAAGAACTTTTTAATAAATTTAAAGGGATTCAACCGGGTGAACAAGAACAGCATGACCTGATATACCACGAAACACTGTACCGCCAGTGCCAGAATAACGCTTCCCATATATTTCAACATAGGAACAAATGCATCAAAACCGATGCCTGCGAAGGTCTTGGCAATCAGGCAGAAGACACCCACAGGGGCAGCTTTCATGACAGCGATGGTCATTTCCATCATAATGTCATTGAACTGGCTGAAAAAGTTCGCTACCGTGGAGACCCGGTTGCCCATGGCTGCCAGCAGAATACCGACAAACAAAGCAAAGAAAATGATTGGCAGCATATCTCCGGTAGACAGAGAGGTAAAAATATTTTTCGGAATAATATTCAGTAAGGTCTCTGCAAAGTCTACCTGCGTGGTGGCAACCTCGGTAGCATCCTCCGGCAGTGCGATATTCAGGCCCACACCGGGATTGATCAGGCTGGCAACACCCAGTGCCACGCAGATTGCCAGAGCAGTGGTGCAGAGATAGAACAGGATCGTCTTTACTCCGACGGTTCCCAGTGTCTTCGTGTCACCGATGGCCATGGCGCCGCAGACCAGGGAGCAGAATACCAGAGGAACTACCAGCATCTGCATCAGACGAATGAAACCGTTGCCCAGAACGTAAAGGATGCCGTTGATCAGAATGGTGTCTCTGAAGTAGCCTTCCGGCATGTAATAGTGAATCAGCACACCGCATACCGCACCGGTCAGAAGGGCGATAAAGATTTTGGTGGATAAACCTAATTTCTTTTTTTCTGTTTTCTTTTCGGATTCGTGTTTTTCCACTATTCCAGTCCTCCTGTCTCTTTCATGTAAGTAGCCAGTGCCTCTTTCCAGTTGCCGGGTTCTTCGATTTCCGTGAGACGCAGCATCATATTATCCAGTACGGAATATTTTTCCGGAGCATCTTCCTTTACCGTGACGGTAAGCTGATCCTCTTTGCCGGCGAGACGTAAGATTTCTCCGGCAAATTCCAGACGGGTGCAGGAACCGCCGCTGCATACGGCATGGTAGATACCGTAGTGGTCGTTGTCAATGAAGAATTTCACTACCCGGGCAAGCTCAGCGGCAGAGGTGGGAACGGCGCGGTCATTGTTCCATAATTCCATGGTGGATACCCTGGGATCTGCGGCAGCCTCCAGTATTTCATTCAGGAAATCTTTGCCGATCCCGTAGATCCAGGAACTGCGGATAATGACATACCGGGTCATCAGCTGGGTGACGAATTTTTCGCCCGCGTATTTGGATTTGGCAAAAAGTCCCACAGGGTTTACATCGTCGAATTCATTATAGGGTGTGTCGGATACGCTGGAAAATACATCGTCCGTGGAAATCTGGATGAGTTTTGCCTGAATGCTCTCCGCTGACTGGGCCAGGTTCCTGGCGCCTACGGCATTGACTTTGTAGGCCATGTCGGTCTCCGATTGCTCTGTGGCAGAGGAGGGATGATATCCGGCACAGTTGATGACCACATCGGGCCGGTTGCGGTGCATGAACAGAGATACTTCATGTTCATCTGTAATGTCCAGCTCGTCCTTATCGGTCTCGTACAATTCATATTCCATCATATCCAATAATCTGATCAGCGCCTGGCCCATGTGACCGAGAGAGCCGACGATCCATATTTTTTTCATAGACAGCCTCCTGTATGTTTTATATTAAAAGTTTCTGTTACCCAAGGAATCGGTTACATCCGTAAAACAGTATAGCATACGATACCGTGCGAAAGAAAGCACAAATCGAAGGGAATCCTGTTATGACGTAAGAACCGGCAAGTTCTTCCGGTATTGCAGCGGTGACATCTGAAAAGCGGCATGGAAACTGCGGATAAAATGGCTTACATTGGAAAAGCCGGATTGCAGGGCCACTTCGGTTACCGCAAGGTCGCTGGTCTCCAGCAGATGGCGGGCGTGGGTCAGACGCAGATGCATCAGGTACTGAGTCAGTGTCAGATGAAAATGTTGCTTAAAATAGCGGGACAAATATTTTTCGGATAAATGGAACTGTTTCGACAAATCTTCCAGTCGGAGCGGTTCCCTATAATTTTGCTGCAAATAAGTTAACAGTTCCCTCTGCATGGGATCATTTCCCCGGGAAGAACGGGGGCTTTGCAGGCCTGAGGCTGCAAATTCCCGCAGCAGTGAAAGCAACAGAATCCGGAGGTTCAGTTGTTTTGCCGTGCTGTCCGGCTCCTGTTCTGTGCGGATGATGCGTGTGAATAGATAACGCAGTATTGCGGCATTCTCCGGGGTGGAAGGATGGTGCGGCAGAATCCGGCTGTGATCTCGTAATGGCTGGAAGAATTCTCTGTCCAGAGTATCTTCCAGTTGAAAAGATAGTAATTCCAGAGGGAAAAGCAGGGCATAGTAATCG
>JBNMJR010000098.1:0-8704 GCA_050873925.1 Acetatifactor sp. | reverse complement strand
GTTCTGGCACAGATCAATGCAGCCAAGTCGGCACTGCACAAGGCAGGACAGGTGGTGCTGGAAGGTCATATCCAGCATTGCGTGAGAGACGGTATTGAACACGGCGATGCCGATAAGACGATTGAAAGTTTTACCAAAGCGGTGGAGCGGTTCGCCAACATGAAGTGATTTTGCATAAGAATAAAAAGAGAGATATCCTCTTTACTGTTTATGACAGCAGGGAGGATATTTTTTGTGGAAATAAACCAGGTAGTCCTCCTGTTCCGGTTGCATGGCAGAACAGAGAGAAAGTTGTGGCATACAGACTATTGCGAAAAAATATCAATAAAATACCATTCACCAGATTGACAACATATACCCCTATAGGTATACTAAATGCAGAAATGAATTCATAGAGAATTATAGTATTATGGTTCAGAAAGGTGGACGCACATGAAACACTGTATGGAAAAGTTAGAAGAGTTGCTGGAACTGGGGGGATGAAAAAAGATATTATCCTTCTGGTGATTTCCGGAATCGCCCTGTTACTCAGTATTTTCAAGGTAGAACCGTTTCCGTTCTCCATTGCCTGGGTGGCGATCCTGCTCTGCGGTATCCCCATTATCTTAGAAGCAGTCATCGGACTGGTTACCGCCTTTGACATCAAAGCGGATGTGCTGGTGTCTATAGCACTGGTGGCTTCTCTGTGCATCGGCGAACAGTTTGCTGCCGGAGAAGTTGCTTTCATTATGCAGTTAGGCGCATTGCTGGAAGAGATCACGGTGGCGAGGGCGAGGGCCGGAATTGAAAAACTGGTGCATCTCACGCCCCAGACAGCCCGTGTGATCCGGGGAGAACGGGAGGAGATCGTTCCGGCGGAAAAAGTAGCGGTGGGAGATGTTCTGCGGGTGCTTCCCGGAGAGACGGTTCCGGTGGATGGAGTCATCCTGTCGGGACAGACCTCTGTGAATCAGGCGGTAATGACCGGAGAATCTCTGCCGGTGGATAAAACGGTGGGGGATGAAGTCTCCAGTGGAACCATGAACCAGTTTGGAGCTTTCGAGATGCAGGCCACCAAGGTAGGCGAGGACAGCTCCATTCAACGAATGATTCGTCTGGTACAGTCTGCCGATGCCGGCAAAGCAAAGATCGTGGGAATTGCGGACCGGTGGGCTACCTGGGTGGTGATGATCGCTTTGAGTGCCGCTCTGCTGACCTGGATCATTTCCGGGCAGATCATCCGAGCGGTAACGATCCTCGTTGTGTTCTGCCCCTGCGCACTGGTGCTGGCAACTCCGACAGCCATCATGGCAGCTATCGGCAATGCTACGAAGCATGGTTTCCTCGTAAGAGAAGGAGATGCGCTGGAGAGACTGGCGGCGGTTACCAGAGTTACCTTTGATAAGACCGGAACCCTGACTTACGGTACTCCGGAGGTAACGGCCGTAAAGAGCATGAATGCATCTATTACGGAAGAGGAACTGTATGCTTTCTGTGCCGGAGCGGAATCCCGTTCGGAACATCCGTTGGGAAAAGCAGTGGTGAACAGCTATCGTAAGACCGGGAAAAAGGTTCCGGCAGTGGAAGATTTCCGGATGATCCCCGGCAGAGGGGTGCAGGCAGTGGTAGAAGGAAAGCAGATCATTGCCGGGAACCGTAAGATGCTGGAGGAGCAGGCTGTGAGCATTCCGGCACAGATGCTGACAGAGGCAGAGCAGTATTTACAACAGGGCTGTACCGTTATCTATGTGGCAATCGAAGGAAAAGCTGCAGGAATTATTGCACTGGCGGATACGATCCGGGAGGAAAGCGCAGCCATGATCGATCGATTGAAGCAGCTAAATGTCCAGCCGGTACTGTTGACCGGAGATAATGAGAATGCCGCCCGCACGATCGCAGGGGAACTGCATATCGGTGAAGTGGAGGCCAACTGTCTGCCGGAGGATAAGCTGAATCATATCCGGGAATATCAGGAAAAGAAGGAAGCAGCCTGCATGATCGGAGACGGCGTCAACGATGCACCGGCGCTGAAAGCAGCCAACGTGGGAATCGCCATGGGCGGTGTCGGCAGTGATGTGGCAGTGGATGCGGCAGATATTGCACTGGTGGATGATGAGGTGCGCGAACTGCCTCATCTGATCGCACTGTCGAAGCGTATGATGATCACCATCAAATGCAATATGAGCTTTTCCATGGGATTGAATTTTGTAGCCATCGTACTGGCCATCACCGGAGTGCTGAATCCCGTGGCCGGGGCACTGGTACATAATGCCGGATCCGTATTGGTCATCATCAATTCCGCACTGTTATTGAACTGGAAAAAGAAATGATCGTAACTATTATCGGACTGGTTGTTGCCGTAGCAGCGGCAATCTGTCTGATCATGTTTTTGTAAGAGGATTTGTAATACCGGAATCGTGTTTCCTCATTGCATCCGGAAAAATTCTGTGTTATAGTAGTCACAATTGAATATGGAGTATTCAGGTGCCGGAGCAGTCACGCAAGTAGCTGGCTCCGGTGAAAAGGGAAGCAGGTGCAAGTCCTGCACGAACTCGTCACCGTAATTAGGGAGCTGAAGCCGATAGATCACTGGGAAACTGGGAAGATGGCGGATGCAATGATCTTCAAGCCGGGAGACCTGCCTGAATGCTGTACAGAAACATTTGTTTCAGAGCCACGAGTAACTGGTTGTACGTGAGGATGCAGAAGCAACAGAAGATTTTTTGCATTCGTTTCCAAAGTGTACAAACCCTTTACCTGATACAGGAAAAGGGTTTTTGTTTTGTTGCAAAGTAACTCGAATAGAGTCACTGCCCCGTACATGAACAAAATTAGCTGCGAAGCAGCGGGAAAGTACGATTTATCGTACGATTTTGCGAATGTATGGGGTGGTGATGAATAGTTATAAAAAACATGTTTCTGACTTACATATTTAAGGACACCGGGGCGAGCCCCAAAATCAAAAGAGACAGAACATCTGTCAGAGGAGGAAACATGAAAAGAAGAATCGTAGCAGTAGTACTGGCAACCGTACTGGGTGCTGTATGCATCACCGGATGCGGCAATACTCAGGCAACCACAGAGAGCACCGCACAGGTAAGCAGTGAGGCAGCAACCACGCAGGCAGCAGAGACAGCAGCTACCGAGAGTACCGAAGATGCAGATCAGGCAGCAGCCGATGAAGTTGCAGCACTGATCGATGCTATCTATGTACAGGAGAGAAATGAAAATACCGACAAACAGTGTGCTGATGCCAAGGCAGCATGGGATGCTCTGACCGACGCACAGAAGGAACTGGTAGAGGGAGAAGAGGCAGATCCCGATTACTTCGGCAGAGATACCGGAGACGCTTCCAAGGATGATCCCCGCAATCAGGACGAGATCGGTGAGAACGAGATTCTGGTAGTAAGTTTCGGTACTTCCTTTAACGACAGCCGTGTAGCTGATATCAAGGGTATTGAGGATGCTATCGCAGCAGCCAATCCCGACTGGTCCGTAAGAAGGGCTTTCACTGCACAGATCATTATCAACCACGTACAGGCAAGAGATGACGAGCACATCGACAATGTAGAGCAGGCTCTGGATCGTGCCGTAGCCAACGGCGTCAAGAATCTGGTAGTACAGCCCACTCATCTGATGCATGGTGCAGAGTATGACGAGCTGATGGAAGCTGTAGAAGCTTACAAGGATCAGTTCGAATCCGTAAAAGTGGCTGAGCCCCTGTTAGGTGAAGTCGGCTCTGATGCAACCGCAGTAAACGATGACAAGAAGGCCGTTGCGGAAGAACTGACCGCAGAAGCAGTAAAGACCGCAGGCTATGACAGTCTGGACGCTGCAAAGGAAGACGGCGTGGCATTCGTATTCATGGGTCACGGAACATCCCACACCGCAAAGGTATCTTACAGCCAGATGCAGTCTCAGATGAATGATCTCGGCTATGATAATGTATTTATCGGAACCGTTGAAGGTGAGCCGGAAGAGACCGCCTGTGAAGAAGTCATCAAGGCTGTTGCAGAAGCAGGTTACACCAAAGTAGTTCTTCGTCCCCTGATGGTAGTAGCAGGTGACCATGCCAACAACGATATGGCAGGTGAGGATGAAGATTCCTGGTTAAGCCAGTTCAATGCATCCGGCAAGTTTGACAGCGTGGATACTCAGATCGCAGGCCTCGGCGAGATCAAGGCTATCCAGGATCTGTATGTGGCACATACCGCAGCAGCAATGGCTGAAAAATAAATAGGAAATAAAAATAAGGACTGACAAAGGACTAATATAAGTAATGAAAGCAAAGACATTGATGAACAAAATCATGATCGTGAGCGGACTGAGTGCCTGTCTGCTGCTTGGGGGCTGTGGAGCCGGTCAGGCAGCGGATGCGACATCCGCAGAAAGCACGGTCACTGCCACACAGGAAAGTACTGTAGCACAGACAGAAAGCGCGGAAACAGTAGCGGAAACCGCAGCCACAGAAGCGGCCCGGGCGGAAGCACAGCTCCCCGACGGCGTCTACACCGCAGAATTTTCCACCGACAGCTCCATGTTCCATGTCAGCGAAGCCTGTGACGGCAAGGGAACTCTGACGGTAAAAGATGGTGTGATGACCATCCACATCTCCCTGGGTTCCAAGAAGATCCTGAATCTCTATCCGGGGCTGGCAGAAGATGCGGCTAAGGACGGCGCGGTACTGCTGGAGCCCACCACGGATACCGTGACTTACAGTGACGGTATGACGGAAGAAGTCTATGGCTTCGATGTTCCGGTTCCCGTGATCGGGGAAGAATTCGATCTGGCACTGATCGGTACCAAGGGAAAATGGTACGATCACAAGGTCGTAGTATCCGATCCGGTGGCAGAGGACAGTGAGAGTGCCGCAGGTACTTTTGATCTCAGTACCGTAGAGGACGGCAGCTATACCATCGAACTGACTATGGAGGGTGGAAGCGGCAGAGCCGGCATCCAGTCTCCTGCGCAGATCACGGTAGCTGACGGAGCGGTAACGGCCACACTGGAATGGAGCAGTCCGAATTATGATTATATGCTGGTGAACGGTGAAAAATATCTGCCGGTGAACACGGAAGGCAATTCCGTATTTGAAGTTCCGGTGGAAGCACTGGATGCACCGCTTACCATGATCGGTGATACCGTGGCAATGAGCACACCTCATGAAGTGGAATATACCGTAACTTTCCATTCCGATACCCTTCAGAGTGCAGAGAGCGGTAAGTAATAGAGGAAGATTTTATGTCCGGAAGAAATAGAAGAAAATGGATCTATGTTCTGCTTCTTATGGGACTGCTGGGGCTTAACGGCTGCGGCAGTCCTTCTTCTGCTTCTGTGGAGATGTCTTCACAGGCACCCACCGAGGCGGCAGCTACAGTGTCGGCGCAGGCAGAACTGATAAAAACAGGCAGCATGGAGCTGCAATATGCGGAAAATTTTGCAGTGGATTATTACGAGGGCGGCTATAAAATGCTGACCACACTGCCGGATGATAAGAAGTATCTTCTGGTGCCGGAGGGACAGAGCACTCCCGCAGATCTGGAGGAGGATATCTGCATTTTACAGGAGCCGCTTCAAAATATTTATCTGGTGGCCTCCGGAGTGATGGATATGTTCGCCTCTGTGGATGCGGTGGACCGGATCCGTTTTTCCGGGCAGAAGCAGGAGAACTGGTACATTCAGAAAGCACAGGATGCCATGGCGGAAGGCACCATGATCTATGCCGGCAAATACAGCAAACCGGATTATGAACTTCTGGTGTCCGAAGGCTGTGATCTGGCTATTGAGAACCGGATGATCACCCATTCCCCAGAAGTGGTGGAAATGCTGGAAAGCTTTGAGATTCCGGTGATGATTGAGTATTCCAGCTACGAACAGCACCCTTTGGGAAAAGTGGAATGGGTAAAATTTTTCGGAGCCCTGACCGGAAAAGAAGCGGAGGCGGAGGAAGTCTTTGCGGAGCAGACGGAGATTCTGGAAAAAGTAAGTAACGGGGAAAAAACAGGGAAGACCATAGCTTTTTTCTATGTCACTTCCAATGGACTGATCCAGGTACGACAGAGCACGGACTATATTCCGAAGCTGATCGAGCTGGCAGGAGGAAGATATATTTTTGAGGATCTGGAGGACAGCGGAAGCGGACGTTCCACGCTGAACATGCAGGTCGAAGATTTTTATGCCGGAGCTAAGGACGCAGACATCCTGATCTACAACAGTTCTATTGACGGTGGCGTGACCACGGTAGATGAGCTGATCGGCAAATGCAATATTTTAAAAGATTTCAAGGCGGTACAGGAGGGGCAGGTCTATTGCACCACCAACGATATGTACCAGCAGTCCATGGCAGTAGGGTATTTATTGCAGGACATGCATACGGTATTGACGGAAGGCAATACCGGTGAATTGAGATATCTGTTTCCGTTGCAGTAGCTTTACGAAAACCGGAAACAGTGCGTACATAAGAGTAGGATAAAAAGGAGAAAAAGATGCAGCAGCGCAGAAAAATAAGATATCTCATAGCGTTTATCCTATTGACGGCAGGCATTCTCGTGCTGCTGCTTTGCAATATAGGGATCGGAACGGTGAAAATCCCACTGGCAGAAATACTGACCACGGGAAGAGCCCAGGAAGGCATGAATGCAAAGATCCTGTGGGAGATCCGCTTTCCCCGGACACTGGGGGCGGGGATTCTGGGCGGAGCACTGGCATTGGCCGGCTATCTGCTTCAGACCTTTTTCCACAACCCCATAGCCGGGCCCTTTGTACTGGGAATCTCTTCCGGGGCAAAGATGGTGGTGGCACTGGTGATGGTATTTCTGCTGGGGAATACGATCCGGGTCAGCTCCGGACTGCTGATCCTGGCGGCCTTTCTGGGAGCCATGCTGTCCATGGGATTCGTGCTGCTCATGGCGCGAAAGGTGGACAGTATGTCCATGCTGGTGGTCAGCGGTGTAATGATCGGCTACATCTGTTCCGCCATCACGGAATTGGTGGTGACCTTTGCGGAGGACGCGGATATCGTGAATCTCCATAACTGGTCCAGAGGAAGCTTTTCCGGAATGACCTGGGACAATGTAAAAGTAATGGGCATCGTGGTGGCAGTGACTTTTCTGCTGGTGATCCTGCTGGCGAAGCCTTTGGAAGCCTATCAGCTGGGAGAGACTTACGCGCAGAATCTGGGAGTGAACATCCGGACCCTGCGGATCCTGCTGGTGGTATTGTCCAGCGTGCTTTCGGCATGCATTGTGGCGTTTGCGGGACCGATCTCTTTCGTGGGAATCGCTGTGCCGCAGCTGATCCGTAAATTATTCGGCACTACAAAGCCGTTACTGATGATACCGGCATGTTTTCTGGGAGGTAGTGTGTTCTGTCTGTTCTGTGATCTGCTGGCGAGAACCTGGATGGCGCCCACGGAGCTCAGTATCAGTACGGTGACGGCCATCTTCGGGGCACCGGTGGTATTGTGGATCATGGTATCACGGAACAGACAGGAGCGTGGATAACTATGGAAACGCAGAAGTCTTATTATATTACAACGGAAAAAATGAGTGTGGGCTACGACGGAAAGCCCCTGATCGAAGCGGTGGAGATCGCACTTCGAAAAGGAGAGATCCTGACGTTACTGGGGCCCAACGGCGCGGGCAAATCCACGATCTTAAAAAGTATCGCAAGGCAGCTGTCCCTGATCGCAGGAACGGTGCGGCTGGACGGAGAGGATCTGCGGAGGCTTACCGGGGTGGAATTATCCCGGAAAATGGCGGTGGTGATGACCAGCCGTCTGCGGGCCGAGCTGATGACCTGCGAGGATGTGGTGGCCACCGGAAGGTATCCTTATACCGGGCGGTTTGGAGTGTTGTCGAAAGAAGACCACAAAGCAGTGGAAAAGGCCATGGAGCTGGTGCAGGTGGCGGAGATTAAGGATCTTATGTTTGACCGGATCAGCGACGGACAGAGACAGCGGGTGATGCTGGCCAGAGCCATCTGCCAGGAGCCGGAAATATTGATTCTGGATGAACCCACTTCCTATCTGGATGTGCGGCACAAACTGGAATTTTTATCGATCCTGCAAAGGCTGTGCCGGGAAAGACAACTGACGGTGATCCTGTCCTTACATGAACTGGAACTGGCGGAGAAGATTTCCGACCGGATCCTGTGTGTGAACGGTAAAGTGGTGGACCGGATCGGCACACCGGAGGAGGTCATGACCGACGGGTATATCACTCAGTTATACGGAATCCGGATGGGAAGCTATGACGAGGGCAGCAGTGACATGGAGCTGGCAGTACCGGAAGGGACGCCGCAGGTATTCGTGATCGCCGGAGCGGGAAGCGGACGGAAAACCTACCGGAGATTGCAGAGGGAAGGAATCCCCTTTGTAACCGGAATCCTGTATGAAAATGATCTGGATTATCCTGTGGCCAAAGCTTTGGCGGCGGAGGTGATCGCAGAGCGAGCCTTTGAGCCGGTAGCACAGGAAACATTGCAGGCGGCGAAGGAACAGTTGGAAAAGTGTGACCGCGTCATCTGTTGCAGAGAGAACTTCGGCAGTCTGGAAACTTCTCAGAGAGAACTTCTGGAGTATGCAAGGCAGCTGGGGAAGTGGAGAGAATGATGGCAAAAGTAATTATGATACAGGGCACCATGTCCGGTGCGGGAAAAAGTCTGCTGGTGGCGGGACTTTGCCGGATCTTCCGGCAGGACGGTTACCGGGTGGCCCCTTTTAAAT
>JBNMJR010000097.1:0-8932 GCA_050873925.1 Acetatifactor sp. | reverse complement strand
TCCCTACTCTATGGAACAGTTGACTTTTGAAGAAAATCCCTATATCAACATTACGGAATACACACAGATCGCCATGCTGACCATGGAAGTGGCAATTCTGAAAGTATTGGAAGCAAAGGGCCTGAAAGCAGAGATGGCAGCAGGACTGAGTCTTGGAGAATATGGGGCATTGGCTGCCAGCGGTGTGATGGAACTGCCGGATCTGTTCCGGGTGATCCGAAAGCGCGGCATCTATATGCAGGAAGCCTATCCAGAGGGCGGAGCCATGACAGCGGTATTGGGGCTGGATGGGGATACTGTGGCAAAAATCTGTGAACGGACGGCAAAGGAAACCGGAAAAGTCGTCTCGGTAGCTAATTATAACTGCCCGGGACAGATTGTGATCACCGGAGAGGCAGATGCGGTAGCGGCAGCATCGGAAGCACTGAAAGAAGCAGGCGCGAAACGTTGCGTACCTTTAAAGGTCAGTGGACCGTTTCATTCTGCACTGTTGAAAACAGCCGGGGAACAGCTGGCAGAGGAACTGAAGGGAGTGAAGATCACTACCCCCTGGATTCCTTATCTGTCCAATGTAACGGCAGACTATGTGACAGATGCGTCACAAGTTGCGGAACTGTTGGAACAACAGGTGTCCAGCCCGGTACATTTTACCCAGAGCGTGGAACGTATGATTGCCGATGGCGTGGATACCTTTGTGGAGGTTGGTCCGGGCAGAACGCTCAGCAGCTTTGTCCGCAAAATTGACCGCAATGTCAGAGTATACAATATTGAGAAACCGGAGGATCTTGACCGGGTGATGGAGGAACTGGCATGTTGACGGGAAAGGTAGCCATTGTTACAGGAGCATCCCGGGGGATCGGCAAGACCATCGCTCAGACGCTGGCAGCGAACGGTGCTACGGTGATACTGAATTATAACGGTTCCGCAGAGGCGGCCGAAGCGGCGGTAACGGACATTTGTAGCCGGGGCGGCGTGGCAGAAGCTGTGAAATGCAATGTGGCAGAGGAGGCGGAGAGTGCAGCTTTCGTAAAGGTGGTCCTTGAGAAATACGGAAGAGTTGACATCCTTGTCAATAATGCCGGGATCACCAGAGACAATCTGATCGTGCGGATGACGGAAGAAGAATTTGATGCCGTGCTGGACACGAATCTGAAGGGTGCGTTTCATATGATCAAACATCTGACCAGGACTTTTATGAAGCAGCGTTACGGTAAGATCATCAATATTTCTTCCGTCAGCGGAATTCTGGGCAATGCCGGACAGGCCAATTATGCGGCTTCCAAGGCGGGGCTGATAGGCCTGACCAAAAGCGTAGCCAGGGAACTGGCTTCCCGGAATGTCTGCGTCAATGCGGTGGCCCCCGGTTTCATCCGGACGGATATGACAGAGAAACTGCCGGAGACGGTGCGGGACAATGCAGTCGGACAGATTCCTCTGGGGAAAATGGGAAACCCGGAAGATGTAGCGCAGGCAGTTTTATTCCTGGCAGAGGAAGCATCGGATTATATCACCGGCCAGGTGCTGTGCGTGGATGGCGGCATGGCCATGTAAGGGAGAACAGAACATATGGGAAAAAATAGAAGAGTGGTTGTAACGGGCATGGGAGCTGTCACGCCCATCGGCAACAATATAGAAGAATTCTGGAACAATATAAAACAGGGAAAAATCGGTATCGGGCCCATTACTTATTTTGACACCGCGGATTACCGTTGCAAACTGGCGGCGGAAGTGAAGGATTTTGATCCTACACAGTATATGGACAAAAAATCTGCTCGCAGAATGGAACAGTTCTGTCAGTTTGCGGTAGCGGCCGCCGGACAGGCGATCACAGATGCGGGCCTCGACATGGAACAGGAAGACCCGTATATGGTGGGCTGCAGTGTGGGAAGCGGCATCGGAAGTCTACAGGCCATGGAGCGGGAATATGACCGTCTGAAGGAAAAAGGCCCCGGCAGAGTAGGCCCCATGCTGGTGCCGTTGATGATCTCCAATATGGCAGCGGGTAATGTCAGCATTGCCTACGGATTAAAAGGAAAGAGCCTCAACGTGGTTACCGCCTGCGCAACCGGCACCCATTCCATCGGAGAAGCATACCGTACGATCCAGTACGGAGATGCGGATGTCATGGTAGCGGGAGGAACGGAAAGCTCCATTACCCCCATCGGAATTGCCGGGTTTTCTGCACTGACAGCACTGTCATTTAGTGAGGACCCGGAGCGGGCATCCATTCCTTTTGATAAGGACAGAAACGGCTTCGTCATGGGAGAAGGCTCCACCATTGTGGTATTGGAAGAATTGGAACACGCGAAGCGGCGCGGAGCAAAGATCTATGCGGAACTGATCGGCTATGGCTGTTCTTCCGATGCCTATCACATCACATCCCCTGCGGAGGACGGCAGCGGCGCAGCCACTGCCATGTTGAATGCATTAAAAGACGGCGAAGTGGCACCGGAAGAACTTACTTATATTAATGCGCACGGAACCAGCACCCATCATAATGATCTGTTTGAGACCAGAGCCATTAAACTGGCTTTTGGAAAACACGCATATGATCTGAAGATCAATTCCACAAAATCCATGGTGGGGCATCTTCTGGGAGCCGCCGGAGCGGTAGAATTTGTCACCTGTGTCAAAGAGATGCAGGAGGGCTTTATCCATCGCACCGTGGGACTTCGTGAGACGGAGGAAGAACTGGATCTGGACTATTGTCAGGAGAGCTATGAAGAAGATGTGCCCTATGCCCTGACCAATTCGCTGGGATTTGGTGGCCATAATGCCAGTCTGCTGTTGAAAAAGTACGCAGAATAATAGCAGAATGCGAGGAAGTAGCTGATACGACAGCATTCGCGGAACGGAGGAAAAATGTCGGTATATAACACACAACAAATCATGGAGATCCTGCCCCACAGGCATCCTTTTCTCCTGATCGATACCATCGAGGAGTTGGAGCCCGGTGTGCGGGCGGTGGGTCGTAAAAATGTGACCTTCAACGAACCGTATTTTGCGGGACATTTTCCGGGGAATCCGGTGATGCCCGGAGTGCTGATCCTGGAGGCACTGGCGCAGACCGGTGCGGTGGCAATCCTGTCCCTGCCGGAACATCGTGGCAAAACCGCGTATTTTGCGGGAATCGACAAGGCAAAATTCAAGCAGATGGTGCGCCCGGGAGACACGTTGGAACTGGAGACCACCATTATCCGCAGCAAGGGGCCCGTAGGCGTCGGGGAAGCGATTGCCAGAGTGAACGGGAAACTGGCTGCAAAGGCAGAGCTTACTTTTGCAGTGAAGTAAAAATAACCCGTGAAAAAGCTTTTCCATGGGGAAAGATGGAAGCGAGAAGTGACGCGGGATAAGAGGTGTAGCTATGGGAAGTGTAGATACGGAAACAGAGATCAAATGCCCGAAATGCAAGAAAATGATCAACAGAGACCGGGCGGCGAAAAATAAATATGTCTGCTATGAATGCGGCTATTATTTCCGGGTAAAGACCCACAACCGGATCCGCATGGTGGCGGACCGGAAAAGCTTTCAGCCCTGGTTTGAGGAGATGGAAGAGAGCAATCCCCTGAAGTATGAGGGCTACGAAGAAAAACTGGCGGAGGCCAGAGAAAAGTCCGGTGTAAAAGAAGCTGTGACAGTAGGAGAATGCGAGATCTACGGGGAAAAGGCCGTGATCGGCATCTGCGAATCGAAATTCATGATGGGAAGTATGGGGCACGTGGTGGGAGAGAAGATCACCCGCGCCATCGAGAAAGCCACGGAACTTCGTCTGCCGGTATTTTTATTCTGCTGTTCCGGCGGTGCCAGAATGCAGGAGGGCATTGTATCTCTGATGCAGATGGCGAAAACTTCGGCAGCAGTCAAACGTCATGGGGAAGCCGGACTGCTCTATGCCACGATCCTGACGGACCCCACGACGGGCGGTGTGACGGCCAGCTTTGCCATGCTGGGAGACGTGATCATGGCGGAACCCGGAGCGCTGATCGGATTCGCCGGACCGAGAGTTATCAAGCAGACACTGGGGCAGCGCCTGCCGGACGGTTTCCAGACGGCGGAATTTTTACAGGAACACGGCTTTGTGGACGGCATCGTGCGCAGGGAGAATCTGAAGAAAACGCTGTATTTCCTGATCAAGACCCATCAGGGCACAGAGGGAAACTATGCGGATTTCAAGAAGAATCTGGAATTTCACTTCGAACCGACAGAAATCGTGAAGGAGAGATCCTTCCGGAGTCTGCCCCGGACAGCATGGGAAAAGGTCAAGACGGTGAGACAGGTGACAAGACCTGCGGCAACGGATTATATTCCCTACATATTTGATTATGTGGTGGAAGCCCACGGTGATCGCTATTATGGGGATGACAAGGCACTGGTGGGTGCCGTGGCGTTTCTGGATGGTCAGCCGGTGACGGTACTGGCAGATGTGAAGGGTAAGGATTTTGCGGAATGTGCAAAACGCAATTACGGCATGCCTATGCCGGAAGGCTACCGCAAGGCTCTGCGTCTGATGAAGCAGGCGGAGAAATTCCACCGCCCCATTATCAGCTTCGTGAATACACCGGGGGCCTTCTGCGGTGTGGAAGCGGAAGAGAGAGGACAGGGCGAGGCCATTGCCCGGAATCTGCTGGAGATGTCAGCCCTGAAAGTGCCGGTATTGTGCATTCTCATCGGAGAAGGCGGCAGCGGCGGCGCGCTGGCTACGGCGGTAGGCAATGAGGTGTGGATGATGGAAAATGCCACATATTCGATTCTGTCTCCCGAAGGTTTTGCTTCTATATTATGGAAGGATGCCGACAGAGCCAGAGAAGCCAGTGAAGTCATGAATATTACGTCTGAGGATCTGAAGCGTCTCGGAGTGATCGAACAGATCGTACCGGAATACGGCGGAGCCGACCAAAGCACAGTGGAAGCCATCGGCGGATATCTCAAGGAACATATCAAGGAATTTCTGGAAAAATACACCGGCATGACCGGAGAACAGATCGCAGAGGAACGTTATGAAAGGTTCCGCAAGTATTAAAGCGGTAACGAGAGGTGACGCGGGATGAATCACAGAAAAATGATCCTGGGGGAACTGCAGGCGGACATTCCCGTGATCCAGGGAGGCATGGGCGTGGGCATCAGCCTGTCCGGTCTGGCAGGAGCGGTGGCAGCCGCAGGCGGGATCGGCATTATTTCTACCGCACAGATTGGTTTCCGGGAGCCGGATTTTGACAGAGATCCCATTGCCTGCAATCTGCGTACTATCGGAAAAGAAATAGAAAAAGCAAGACAGATAGCAAAAGGCGGCATCGTTGGCGTCAATATCATGGTGGCAACACAGCGTTATGAAGATTACGTCAGGGCAGCAGTGCTGGCCGGTACGGACTGCATTATCTCCGGTGCAGGGCTGCCACTGGATCTGCCCGGAGTCGTGACAGAGACGGAAAACGGAATGCCCGGCCGCAGCCACCGGACGATGCTGGCCCCTATCGTATCCGGAGTCCGGGCTTTGTCCGTTATTACAAAATACTGGATGAAAAAATATGACAGAAAGCCGGATTTTATCGTAGCGGAGGGACCGCTGGCGGGAGGGCATCTGGGATTTAAGAAGGAAGAGCTGGATGCGTATACACCACAGAAATATGAAAAAGAACTTACGGCAATGATCCGACAGGCGGCAGAACTGGGGATCCCTCTGATCGCGGCGGGCGGAATCTACACCGGAGAGGACAGAGACCACTGTATGTCACTGGGGGCCGCGGGGGTGCAGATGGGGACCCGTTTTGTGACCACCGAAGAATGCGATGCGGCAGATGCTTACAAGGAGGCCTATCTTCGGGCGCGGAAGGAAGACATTGTTATTGTAAAAAGTCCGGTGGGAATGCCGGGCAGAGCCATACGGAATGCTTTTCTGGAAAAGGTGGCGGCCGGGGAGCGGTTTATGACCGGATGCAGACATTGTATTAAGAGCTGCGATCCGAAGACAGCGCCGTATTGCATCACCAGAGCGTTGATCAATGCGGCAACGGGGGATGTGGATAACGGACTGCTGTTCTGCGGCAGCAACGCCTGCCTGGCAAAAAAAATAGAAAGAACAGCGGATATCATGGAGGAAATGGCGTGAGGACCATAAGAATCACCGGAACCGGAAGTGCACTTCCGGGAAGGATCGTTACAAATAAAGAATTGGAGCAGATGGTGGAAACTTCGGATGAATGGATCCGGGAGAGAACCGGGATCGGTGAGCGCCATGTGTCAGTGGGGGAGACAGTTGTGACACTGGCGTCAGAAGCAGCCGGCAAAGCACTGGAACAGGCCGGAAAATCTGTGGAAGAGATCGACCTGATACTGGTGGCGACCTGTTCTCCGGAACAGTATCTGCCCTGCTGTGCCTGTCAGGTACAGGCAGCCATCGGCGCGGTGAATGCACTGGCTTTTGATGTGAATGCGGCCTGTTCCGGATTTCTGTTTGCCCTGAATACCGCAGATGCTTATCTGCGGACGGGACTGGCAAAAAATGCGCTGGTCATTGGCAGCGAAGTGTTGTCCAAGCTGGTGGACTGGACGGACCGGAGCAGCTGCATCCTGTTCGGAGACGGAGCGGGGGCTGCGGTCGTGGAACGAACACCGGAAGCAGCAGGCATTCTGGGCCGGTCTCTGCATTCCGACGGCACCGGCGGTGGAGTATTACGCTGCGAAGCACGAAAGCTGGCAACCCCGTTTGCGGCACCCACGGCAGCAGAGGCGGACGGAAAAGAGTCCCCGGATGGCGGGGATCATTATATCCGCATGGACGGACAGGAAGTGTATCGTTTTGCCACCAGACGGGTGCCGCAGTGCATTGAAGAAGCGCTGGCAGACGCGGGACTTACCGTGGCGGATATCGACCTGTTCGTGCTACATCAGGCCAATGCCCGGATCATCGATGCTGTGGCAAAACGCCTTCATGCCGACAGAGAAAAATTCCCTACGAATCTGGAACGGGTAGGCAATCTGTCTTCCGCTTCGATCCCGGTGCTACTGGATGAACTACACAGGCAGGGAAGACTGCACCGCGGAGAACGCATTGTACTGGCGGGATTCGGCGCCGGGCTTACGATTGGGGCTTGCGTGATGACCTGGTAGACGGTATACTGATAACGACAAAAGATGCGACGACATATGCCCGGCACTGCAGACAGAAAGCCTGTGATCCGGGAGAATGTCGGTATACCGGAGAAAAATTTATTGGGGAAACTATGGAGAAGAGCAACAGCCGGGTGCTGAATGAGCTGCTGGTGAATCTGTTTCATAACGTGATGGACGCAGAGGCAAAAGCGGTAATTACAGAAGAATTCAAAGATATTACGAATAATGACATGCACATTCTCGAAGCCATCGGCATCGAGGAACCCAGGAGCATGTCCCGGATCGCCGGGGAACTCCATGTCACGGTGGGAACCCTGACTACGAATATGAACAGTCTGGAGAAGAAAGGATACCTGGAGCGCAACCGCAGCACACAGGACAAACGGGTGGTGCTGGTGACGCTGACGGAAAAGGGACGAAAAGCTTTCTTCCACCACAGAGATTTCCACAGGAAAATGATCCATACGATCATTCGGGACCTGGATGAGGAAGAAATGAAGACATTGATCAAATGTCTGGGAAAACTGGATATATTTTTCAGAGAAGGCGGCAAAGAGTGACCGGAGAGATCCGGTTGCTCTTTTTGTCAGTTGAAATCTTCCGGAAATTGCAACTAACTATTTTCAGATGAAAACAAATGTATTAAAATAGAAATGACGATTCAAAGTTTTGGATAGTTATAGGGAATAGTTATAGCAAACGCAAGAGAAAATAATGAAATATAGAAACGGAGGATCCTACGATGAAGAGAATCGGAATGTTAACGAGCGGTGGTGACTGTCAGGCATTGAACGCAGCTATGAGAGGCGTGGTGAAGACCCTGGCGAACAGTAAGGAAGAGGTCGAGATCTATGGTTTTCTGGACGGCTACAGAGGATTGATCTATAGCAATTTCCGGATGCTGACAGACAAGGATTTCTCCGGTATTCTGACCAAGGGCGGCACGATCCTCGGAACCTCCCGTACTCCGTTCAAGACGATTCAGGATCCGGATCCCAACGGTCTGAACAAAGTGGAAGCCATGAAGCAGAATTATTATAAGCTGCAGCTGGATTGTCTGGTGATCCTCGGCGGTAACGGTACCCACAAGACGGCAAACCTGCTGCGCAAGGAAGGCCTGAACATCGTGACACTGCCCAAGACCATCGATAACGATCTGTGGGGCACCGATATGACTTTCGGATTCCAGAGTGCGGTAGACATTGCAACAGATGCCATTGACTGCATCCATACTACAGCGGCTTCCCATGGCAGAGTATTTATTGTGGAAGTAATGGGCCATAAAGTAGGATGGCTGACACTGAATGCCGGAATGGCCGGTGGTGCGGACATCATCCTGATTCCGGAGATCCCTTATGATATCAACAAGGTCATCCAGAAGATCGAGGACAGAGACAAGAAAGGCTGTCGTTTTACCATTATTGCGGTAGCAGAGGGCGCTATTTCCAAGGAAGATGCGGCTCTGCCGAAGAAGGATTACAAGAAAAAGATGGAAAAATATCCGTTTCCTTCCGTGTCCTACGAAGTGGCTGCACAGATCCAGGAGAAGACCGGCAGAGAAGTGCGTGTCACTGTGCCCGGCCATATGCAGAGAGGCGGAAGCCCCTGCCCTTACGACAGAGTATTTGCCAGCCGTCTGGGTTCTGAGGCAGGCAAGCTGATCCTGGACAATCAGTACGGCTTCATGGTAGGCTACAAGAACCGTGAGATCGTGAGAGTGCCGCTGGAGGATGTAGCGGGCAAGCTTAAGACTGTAGATCCCGATGCCACCATCGTACAGGAAGCGAAGATGCTGGGCATCTGCTTCGGCGATTAAGGAAGC
>JBNMJR010000096.1:0-8945 GCA_050873925.1 Acetatifactor sp. | reverse complement strand
GTCAATCTTTCGATTGGCTTGCTTGTTCTTGAATTTCTCTGAAAATCTTGGAATTTTCAGGGTTGCATTACTGTTTATTTGTCAAAGATCAGTGTTTCATGTTTTGCTGTTGTTCTCAGCGGCAACTCTGATATCTTATCATAACCGCTTTCGTTTGTCAACAACTTTTTTAAAAACTTTTTTCGTCTTGAAAAGCTTTCGTTTTTCGCGACATTTGTTATCTTATCACACCTTGTCGGTATTTGTCAACAACTTTTTTTGAAATCTTTTCAAGTTTCTTTCAAGCTGTGATACCGTCTCGGCATTGCCTCAACAACGAATCTGAGTATATCACCCCATACTACACTTGTCAACATTATTTTTCATATTTTTTAAACAATTTCCCAAAAGCAGCAAAAAAGCCCATGTTCATGGGCTTTTTTGTCATTTTACATCTTCTTGTCTTTTCTCTTTTTCTTATAATTTACAGTATATATGCTTACAAAAGTTGAATTGTATATTCATTTGATGCATTTTTAAGTTTAAGAGAAATGTTTTGAACCGCATTTGCCACATCTTCATTTACTTCCAGCAACAGAACCAATCCCTGTGTCTCACCGGGGGCCAGAGTTTCCGCATAAGTAGACATATCATTGGGCAACATCGTGGTCAGCGCATTTCCACGCGTGCTGTCATTTACAGTAATGATATATCTGGATGCAGTGCTCAGAAAATCGATATTCTCTTCCTGCGCTGTTCCATTGGTCAGTTCAAAGTTTAATACCAGAAGCTTTTTCCCTGCGGAAGCATCCAATGCAAAATAATCATCCGCAGATCCGTCCTCCGGATAAGAGTCTGCTATCTGATAATCCCTGTATGTCAGAGTCACACCCTCTGCAAGCCCAAAGAAATCCTCCAGACTGGTGGTAATATCTTCCTGTGCGGACGGTGTCTCAACCTCTGATGCTGCAGCTTGCGCCGGCTGCTCTTCCGTCTGTGCATTTTCCTGTCTTCCGGCTTCCTTGGCCGCGTCTTTTTCCAGTTTTGCAATAACGAGCTCCGGATCCACGAGACGGCTTCTGTTATTCGCATCATATTTTAAGAGAGTTACCGCCGCATATTCTCCGACTCTTTGCGATTCCTCTTCTGTCAGATCCGGAATTTCATTTCCGCAGGCTGTCATACCAAGCGCCATTGCACACAGTAACGCTCCGCATACAAACCTCTTTTTGTTTCCTGTCATCCTTCTATCCTTCCCTGTCTGTTTTTCCATTGTTTCCTGTATTTTTCTCAAGCACGATATAGATTCCGGCAATCACCAGTGCGATCACACCCACTACGAAGAAAAGTATCGTTTTCTGCAATACCGGTGCTCCCCAGTAATCATACAATGCTATTTTACCACATGTGCACAAAGAAAGCACTAGCCCATATATTCTTACCGGCTTATCTTTTTTCAAAAATCCCAGTGTTACACTCACCAGTGCGATCAACATGATCAGAACACTGTTGACCACGGGAACATTGGTCTTGACGATCAGTGCCATATAAGTCAGAAAAATCACAATGATCAGTTCTCTGTGTTTAAAGTTCTTATAATATCTCTCCTGCAGTGTCAGTACCAGATAAGCCAGCACAAACACAAACATGCACAGATAGGTAAGATAAGAGTTCCGGTACACCGGATTAGCCAGTGCGATCAGTGCCCCGATCTGTCCCACCATTACAAATACATTAAATACCAGGATATTTTTTCCGCGCATATATTTCACATTGTTGAACAGCAATATACTTACAAACAAAATTCCCGAAAAAGCCGGCAGCTTTAACATCGGCATCAAATTGGCCGCTGCAAAGAAAGCCAGGGAAAAAGTAAGCAGGAGTTCCTGTATAGTGGTCCATCCATAGACCAGGAACATACTGAGGATCGTTCCTGCAAGTAGCAGGTATACATACGGTATTTCTTTTCCGTTTGCCAGAAGTTCAATACAGTAAAGCGATGTAATGATCACATCCAGTGCCCTCAGTCCGCCTTCCGCAAAACGGGTCAGGATCTTCGTCAGCAAAAGTAATGCCGTCAGGCAGATAAGAATCGGCCATTCATTCTCTATCACAGAAAAGGCACATACCGCAACAAAACTGAAAAAGTAACAGGGCAGCCACTTTTTCCACGTCCCACGTATGGCAATTCCGGCAAGAACCGCAATCGCAAGTGCCATTCCCGACAGGGCAATGATTCCGATATAAGCGTCACTCTCCGTTCTTCCCCAATAGTTATCCATCGCCGTACCGGTTGTGATTCCGGCTACCAGAAGAAATGCTATATAGATTGCCAGCAGTCCATTTTCATTCACTGCATGACCAACCTGTTTTTCTTTTACTATGTAATTGCTCTGCGCTACCAGGATCAGATGTGCGATCAGGAAAAAGATTCCGAATGCTGCCGCAGTCACCCAGACCGGCATTCCCTGTGTACTGATCATGCAGGATACCGTTACCGGGAATAGAATGGTCGTGCTGACAAGCTGGATCAGTTGTGAAGCCGTATGATATTTTCTTACCGGCATGCAGATACTCAGTGCGCTCAATACAAGAATCAGTGCCAGTACCAGCAGTCCCTCCGGCTCTGAAATCAGCGCATCACCGAAAAGAGGGTATGCGCAAAGCCAGCATGCCGCAATTCCCAACAGTCTGTGGATCAGAGACTCCCGTTTTCTGCTCAGTAAGACCGTTCCCACTGTGATCACTGCAATGATCACCGCGGCGGGAATCATACTGAAATTATGTAAGGACACCGTATTGATCATGGTCGACAAATACAGTGCAGCCACACCGATGGCAGAAAAGATCTGGGCCAACTTCGGCAGTTTTCGTCGGATCAGAAGCTCAGCGATCAGTACCACCCCAAGAGAAACTACATATAAAGAGATTCCCTTGATCCAGCCGTTCATAAAATACATCCCCAATAATACCAGCGCGGTCAGAATAAAAATTCCGCCGACCACTGACAATGCAATGGTTGCAATCAGATATTCCGCATTCTGTTTTTTCTGTGTGGGAGCCTGCGCGACCGGTGTCTGCACCTGTTGCATGGTAAACTGTCCCACGGGCTGTGTCTGTGACTGTCCGGCTGCCTGCTGTTCTCCGTGTTCTCCGGCAGCTGCCTCCTGTGGTGCACTCTGTTGCGGCCCGGATGCCGTAACGCCGGTTCCTCCTCTGTTTGCGTTGATCTGTTGTCTCTGGTGCCAGAATTCCACACTTTTATCCAGTTCTGCCTGCAGCTGTTCTACGTATTCCGGCTGTCTCTGTATTCTCGGAAGTAATTGCTGTAAGTATTTCGTAAATATTGGATCATTGGACTGCATCAGGTATTCTCTTGCCTGCTGCTCCAGACTCTTTGCACGTTCCTGTTGTGTATTGCTCTCCATCTTTTATCCTTCCCTCATTGTAGTGTCTGCAATCCTATGACACTATATACTCTCTGTATCTGTCCATATCCTGTCTGTGACAATCTGCGTGGATCAGAATGCCATCCTCCCTGTACTCTCTGGAAAGGATCTGGGCCTGTTCCATCAGATAAGAGGCCACATTTCCTGCACTGTACGGAATCAGGAATAAGCACTCTGCGTTATCCGCATAGACTTTCTGTTCAACGGCCTCCGCCAGTTCACGGATGCCGATATTCTGTCCCGCTGCCAGATACCAGTTTTCCTGTCTCTTTTGCGGCAGTGGTTCCATCCCACATTTGTCTGCCTTATTATACACTATGATCTGCGGAATGTCACCTGCTCCCAGTTCTTTTAAGGTATCTGCGGTCACCTGCATCTGCTGCCTGTAATTTTCATCGCTGAAATCCACCACCTGGATCAGCAGATCCGCATACTTCACCTCTTCCAGTGTGGAGCGGAAGGCTTTTACCAGTCCATGAGGCAGTTTATTGATAAATCCAACAGTATCCGTCAGGAAAAAGGGCTTATTATGTCCCGTATCCACGCTGCGGACGCTGGTCTCCAGCGTGGCAAACAGCATGTCCCTTTCCATGACCGTCTTATCCGGCAATTCCCCGAACTGCTCCACCATGCGATTCAGAATCGTGGATTTTCCTGCATTGGTATATCCTACCAATGCTACCTGCGGGATTCTGGACTGCTGCCTCTTCTTGCGCTGCACTTCTCTGGTCCGGCCTACATCTTCCAGTTCCTTTTTCAGTTCCGTGATGCGATGCTCGATCTTACGTCTGTCCAGTTCCAGTTTTTTCTCACCGGTACCTTTATTACTCATACTGCCGCTGGCACCGCCCTGTCTGCTCAGGGCATCATACATTCCCACCAGTCTCGGCAGCATATATTGCAGTCTGGCGGTCTCCACCTGTAATTTTGCCTCTCTGGTCTGCGCCCGGATGGCAAAAATATCCAGGATCAGATTGGTCCGGTCGATAATCGGCAGTTCCAGTTCATTTCCCAGATTGCGCACCTGGGACGGTGTCAGGGAATTATCGAAGACGATCTCCTGTGCTCCGCATTCTGCCGCCAGTCTACGCACCTCCGTTACCTTACCGGTGCCAATATACAACGCTTTATTGACATGATCCAGCCGCTGTACGATCTGACCTGCCACTTCTTTTTCCGCGGCTTCCGCCAGACTTGCCAGCTCCTCCATGGAATGTTCAAAATCCGGTTCTTCACCGACATCCACACCGACTAAAAGTACTTTTACCGGTGTCTCCTGTATCTGTTCTTCCCTCATATAGAAATATATCCTTTTTATTTACTATTTTGTCTCCAGTTCAAACCAGAATTCCACACCGTTATTGTAATTGATCACACCGTATTTCTGGTTCATGGATTCCATGATGGCTTTCACGATGGACAATCCCACACCGCTGCCGCCGTATTCTCTGGTTCTGGCCTTATCCACCTTGTAGAACTTCTCCCAGATATGGTCGATGGAGTCCTCCGGGATCGGTTTTCCGGTATTGAATACGGATACCCGCACTTTGCCGTCCTTTTGTTCCATTTTCACATCGATGATCTTGTCATCTTCACAATGATTGACAGCATTAGAGAAGAAGTTCATAAACACTTCCTCTATTTTAAATTCATCCGCCCAGGCATAGATCGGCGGATATTCTTCCATTCGTACCGTGATCCCGTTCTGCTTCGTCAGAATTGCAGCCGACTGGATATAGTTTTTCACCAGTGCCGTGAGATCAAACCGTTCCATGGTCACCACATCGTTACCGAATTCCAGCTGATTCAGTGTCAGAAGCTTTTTCACCATATTGTTCATCTTCGCAGCTTCGTCTACAATAACATCACAGTAGAACTGCCGACTCTCGGGATCGTCATTGATCTCCTCCTGCAAGCCTTCCGCATAGCCCTGAATCAGTGCAATGGGAGTCTTTAGTTCGTGAGATACATTGGCCAGAAATTCCTTGCGCATTTCGTCAATGGCTTCTTTTTTCTCCACATCCCGCTGTAATTCATTGTTCGCTGTCTTCAGTTCCGAGATGGTCCTCTCCAGAGAATCGGACAGCTTATTGATATTCTCTCCCAGCAGGTCGATCTCATTATGTGCCTTCCCCTGATATTTTGCCTCAAAATCCAGCTGTACCATCCGCTCTGAAATATTATTCAGCTCCAGGATCGGCTTGGTCACACTTCGGGAGACGAACCAGATAATAATACCGCCCGCCATTGCTCCCAGACATCCTACAAGGGCATAGAAGCGGTTTGCGATCTTTGCGCTTTCCTGAATACTGGACAACGGTGTCTGCATGATAAAAGAGATGCCGGTGTTCAGTCTTCCGTAGATTTCCAGATACTCCTTATCCTCCTGTCCGACTCTCTGGATCACATAATCATCGCCGTTCTCGATCACTCTCTGGTCATTTAAAGGTATGCTGAATCCAAATACATAGCCTATCAGGCGATTCTCCAGTCTCTCGCCGCCGTTGATGGATACATATTTCATATTGGAATTCACATCCATGACACATACCGTCATGTTATAGCTTCTGCACACATCATCCAGTTCTTTTGCGAACTCTTCCGTGTCATAGCTGTCGCTTTCCGCCGCCTGTTTAATGGTTCCATAGGCATCATGAATGACGTCCAGTTTGCTCTGCATATAGACTTTGCCCAGAAACATATAGTTGATCATCAGGCACAGCAGGATCGTACCGATCATCAGTCCGATAAAGATCCATGCAAACTGTCCCCGGATAGAATGTACTTTTTTCCTCTGTTGTTTATTCTGTTGTTTCATCCATCTTGTACCCCATTCCCCATATGGTCTTTATGAGGTTGCCTTCCTCGCCCAGTTTGCTGCGAAGCTTTTTCACATGTGTATCAATGGTACGGGCATCCCCGAAATAATCATAGTTCCACACGTTATTCAGGATTTTCTCTCTGGACAGAGCAATTCCCTTATTTTCCATAAAATAAGTCAGAAGTTCAAATTCCTTGTAACTTAAATCCACATCTTTTCCGTCAATGATCACACGGTGTGCCGCCTTGTCCACGGTAATGCCGCCGCAGGTCAGGGCCTCTTCCTGTCCCAGCTGATTTGTTCTGCGAAGGATCGCTTCCACACGGGCCACCAGAATCTTGGGGCTGAAGGGCTTGGAAATATACTCGTCCACTCCCAGCTGAAATCCCTGCAGCTCATCTCTCTCATCTCCGCGGGCGGTCAGCATGATGATCGGTACTTTGGAGTTCACCCGGATCTCCCGGCATACCTGCCATCCATCCATCTTTGGCATCATCACGTCCAGGATGATCAGTGCAATATCCTTTTCTTTATAAAAAATATCCAGCGCCTCCTCACCGTCACCGGCTTCCAGCACATCAAAATTGCTTTTTACCAGGAAATCCCGGACCAGTTTGCGCATTCTGCTCTCATCATCTACTACCAGTACTTTCAGTCTGTCCATACGCCCTCACCTTCCTATCTTGAGATAGTAACTATTCAGCCCCATTCGCAAAACCGCCTCTTCGAGGCTTTCCTTTTGCTCATGTGGTTACTTCGCCATATAAATATGATCAAATGCTCTTACGAATGCGAGCATTTAACGCTCATTAGATCATATTTACATGGCTCTGAATAGTTACACTATAGCGTGTAAATATGTCAATTTTGTGAAACTTCGGTCTCTATATGTAATTCTCTTTCTTTTTCACGCACCGTCTGCTCCCTCTGGGTCAGCTCCTGCTCCCAGGTGGCATATTTGTTCTGCAGATTTCTCTCGTAGTTCAGGATATTCGGCTGGTCGGAATTCAACGTGATGATAAACATAGCAATGATTGCGATGACCATTACTATGTTCATAACGAGGGACAGCCGAAAAGTCATGTTTTTATTTTCTTCCGGTGCCGGTTTGATTCTCCTTCTGGCGGGAGATGTTTTCTCTCTGATATCTGCAAAATTCGTCCACAGAGGGATCGGTGGGATCTCCTCTCCCAGCAGATCCTGCTCTGCTTTCAGTTCTCCCTGCAATTCCCTGAGATATTCCAATCCTACCGGGGTGCGGAATACCCGGTCTTCCAATGCTTTTTTATAAATAGCCAGTACAGACTCCAGATTCGTCCGGTCGATCCGCTTATCCAGATAGGCGATCTTCTGTCGTTCCTGTTCTGCCAGTCTGGCATCCTTCTCTGAATAGAACGCAAATCCGGACACTACATGATCCGTCTGTCTTTGCTGTTCCTGCTCTCTCTGTACATCCATTACAGGTTCTCCTCCGTGATTCCTGCTGCAGCATTCTGCAATAAAATGTGTTCTCCCTGTACCAGAGGGTAATGGACAGGACGATCGCTGTCCAGATTCTCGCGGTACATATCTACTGCGGTGATCTGATGATTTTCGTATGTCGTATAATAATAAATTCCTCTGTCTGCATTGCAGCAGGAAGTGTAGATAGTGATCTCATACTCCCCTTTGTCCAGCTGACAGCATCCTCTGGTCTGGTCCACGCTTCCCAGGATATGGAAAAACTGGCTGACGCTCTCCGCTTCAGATGATCCAGACAGGGAATTCATCTTCGTAAAAGCCACTCTTACAAAACGGGATGCGGAAGACAGATCCCCGGGCAGTCCCATGGCTCCCATGCCTCTGCTGTAGGGCTTCAGCTTCAGATCCGTGGAAAAATGGTTTGTCGGCGATTCGGAAGACAGGGACATATAATCGTTCAAGCGAAACATCTGGATAGGAAACGGGGGATTGTTCGTCAATACTCCCACCGGGTTATCATAGATCTTCAGTCCCTCCTGCACAGCTTCGATTGTGATGGCCTCTTCCTTATCTGCCAGAATCCAGTGCAGCGGAGAGACCGGATATTTTTCATTAAACGGAGTATCCACCAGATTGATGTGGGATAACAATACTCTGGCTTCCTGCACATTGGCACACTGTCCCAGGATCCAGGGAATAAACTCAAACTGGGCAATATTGTCCTTGCCTGCCTGTACCTTGCCGTATACTGCATTTCCGGGGAAATTCAGCCCCGCCATGCCAAGACCTTTCTCATTCACCGCATCATAGTATAACGGGTAATCTCCCGCCATATGAGCAATGCCGATCATGGCATAGTGCTCTGCCAGGGCATTCTGATGCCGCAACGGGAAAGGGTAATTGCGCGGTGTCACCGTTACCTCTTCCCCATAGTTAAATTCATAATCAAACGTTCTGCCGAAATAAAAATCCTGTGATCTATAAGTTGCTGCTGTACACATAACATATGCTCCTTTGTTCTGGTTCAAAATAAATATAGAAACTAGTCTTAGTCTATAGCATTTGCAGAATGTTTGCAAGTATGCGAAAACTGTTGGCGGAAATAGACCATTGCGATATCATAAGGTCACAAAAAGAGTGCTACCATCCGATAATCAGGGATTACATCGCTTACAGGGCGCGTATCCCATATTGATGACATCTTCTCTGTTGCCGGTGTATATCTCTTTATTTTT
>JBNMJR010000095.1:0-8950 GCA_050873925.1 Acetatifactor sp. | reverse complement strand
TCACCAGATGTCCCACACACCAGGTGACGATGGCCTCTTCCGATTCCAGATAGCCGTCTTTGGAACGCATATTGTATTTTAAAGCATTGGCAAATTCCCTTGCCACGCTCGGTTTCTCTGCAATAAATAAATTTTTACCCACGTAATACCATCTTTCCTGTCTTACGAGCTCTCATCCACGGAACACATCAGTATCTGTCCTGTCCCTTCCGTCAATGTCTTCTCATATCCATTCTCGCTAAATATCAGAATGCTGTCCGCAGTCACATGTTCCCTCTTCATGGATGCCTGCAGCACATCATAATCTTTCGAAGTATAACATACCGTGCCGGAATAATCCACCACGATCTTTCTGCCGGTATCCTCCCTGCACAGGAAGTAAATTTTTCCCTGTCTGCCGTTCCAGAGTTCAACCGTCCGGAAACGTCCCTGCAACACTTCCTGACAGATCCGGCGATAGGCTAACAGTTGAAAATCATTATAGTCCTCCCGGATATACTTTTCATAAAATATACTGCCATCTGTCCGGTCAATGGTCTGATGCGGAAACAGAAAACGAAAATAAAACCGTACAAAAGAATTGCAGATCTCATAGGTTCCGGGCAATACTTTCTCCACCAGTTCCAGTTCCATCAGGTTCTTCAGATATACGCTGATCTTTGCCCGGGAAAAGCCGGTATGCGCATACATATCGTTCAATTTGCCATGTTTTCCGTCTGCCAGCGTTGCCAGAATGGTGTCATAGACTGCCGTCTCCCGCAGTTCTTCCGACAACCATTTTATCATAAGCTCCGGCAAAAGACTGTTCCTCTGTAAAAACAGCCGGATCAGGTTCTCTTCTGCCGAATTCTGCGTTTCCAACAGGCACCACAGTCCCGGCATTCCTCCCAGTGCAGCATAAAGTGAGACACTTTCCTGTACCGTATAGCCGGAAAATATCTTGCGCATGACGGAAAAGGGCAGTTCCTTCACCTTCAAAAATCCACTGACGGAAAATGCCAGATTTCCCACTTTGGAGATCATACTGTTCTCCACCCAGCCGGAAGCATAGGTGGTCAGGATTACCAGCAGTGTTTCTTTCCTCTCCTTCAGGAACCGGATCAGTTCCTGTAAAAATAAAGTATCCGCTTTTAAAAGATACTGAAAATTCTCTATAATAAGTACTTTCTTTTCCGCTGTCGTTTCGTCTTTTTGTGTTGTCAGACATTCCAGCAGTTCCCGCCAGGATGGATACTCTGTGATCTCTTTTCCCCGGCTTCGCAGTTCCTGTCCCCACAAATATTGCTGTTCCCTGGAAGAACAGTTTCCCGCACTGTAACGCAGCGTCTGTTTTTTCTCCGTAAAAGCGGTTAAGAGAGCCGTCTTACCAACGCCTCTCTGTCCATACACCACCAGGATCTGACTTCCTGTTCTCTTATAATGATTTTCCAAAAAAGCTGTTTCCTGTTCCCTTCCAGTCAGCATGGCAGCCTCTTTCTTTCTGAAACAACAGATCAGTATATCTTCTGCAACAGTTGCTCGATCTCTTCCTGTGACAACGGCTTTCCAAACAGATATCCCTGAATGATATCACAGCCGATGGCCCGCAGATACTTATACTGCTGTTCCTCCTCCACACCTTCCGCAATGGACTCAAATCCCAAGGATTTCACCATACTTACAATAGACTCGGTGATGATCCGGGTTGCGGAATCCGTCAGCAGCGTGTCGGTAAATGATTTATCGATCTTCAGCGTATTGATGGGCAGCTTCTTTAAGTAAGACAGGGAAGAAAATCCTGTTCCGAAGTCATCCAGCGAAATGCGGATCCCGTATTCTTTCAGCAACTGCATTTTCTCGGTAACCGCACTGAAATCATCAATCAGAATGCTCTCTGTGATCTCCAGTTCGATCTCATCCGGATCCACATCGTATTTATGAATGATATTCAACAGAGATTCCACAAAATCTTCCTTCTGGTACTGTAACGCGGAAATATTCACTGACAGCACAAAAGGAACTCCGTAACGGCTCCTCCACTCGGAAAAAGTACGGATACTCTGTTCCAGTACCCAGTTGCCGATAGGAATGATCGTTCCGTTCTTCTCCGCGATGGGAATGAATTTTGCCGGACTGATCATTCTGCCGTTGCCGTCCTTCCATCGGATCAGCGCCTCCACCCCCCGCAGTTTACGGTTGCCCGCATAATACTGGGGCTGATAATACAGCAGAAAATTATTTTCGAAGACAGCCTCTTTTAGCTTGCTGTCCAGTTCTACATTTTTCAGGAAGTCGTTCAGGATCGGCGTATCGAAATACTGGATCCGGTTCTTGCCCATGGCTTTTCCCTTGAACATTACGATTTCCGCACAGTTGATCAGTTCCAGTGCGGAGGTCGCAGCCTCCGGATATTCCGCAACTCCGACGCTTACGGTAATGTTCAGGACCTGCCCGCCCACCAGATAAAACGGCTCTCTGGTGCGCTTAACGATCTCCTTATGAATGTGTTCCACACTCCTGTTCCCGCAGGGATCATAGATTGCCATGCAGTAGACATCACTGGTCAGGTGACAGACGATCACATCGTCCCCGTTAAATTCCTTCAGAAAAGAACCAAACTGCTGTACCAGTTCATCTCCCGCCACGATCCCCAGTCCGTCATTTACCTTGCGGAAATCATCAATGTCAATAACAAGTACGCTGACCAGCCGGTTATCCTCTTTGGCCCGGCGAAGAAACTCGGTCAGAAGACGCACAAAATAATTACGATTGTACAGCCCAGTCAAGCCATCGTAATACGCCATGTAGAGAAGCTCTTCGTTCTGTGTTTTCTGCCTGGTGATATTCTGTACCACGATGATCTGATCCGTCGGTCTGCCATCTTCGTAGAAAATCCTGCTGGAAAACTGCAGCCAGGTCTTCTTCCCTCTCTGCATACATTCCACAGAGTCTGTCTCACGGCCGCTCTTTTCCAAAAAAAGCATTTCCCGAAGTGCCAGTACATACGGTTCGTCCACCATCTCCTGAAGTTTTACAAAATCGCGTCTGTCCAGAATCTGGAAGTCAAAAAAATCATCCCATTTTCCTAACGTAGTGACCGTATTCTTTTCAAAAGAATAGTAGATATAGGCATAGTCCATGGTATCGCACAACAGACGATACATTCTCTCCCTGGCGCTCAGTTTCTGATTCATTGCGCGCATAAGATCCAGCTGATAGCGTAACTCGTTCATAACCCCACTCACCCTTTATTTTTTGGTGATGTAACCCTGTGCTTTCAAAAGTTCTGCGCAAAGCAAAGCTCCCCCAGCCGCTCCGCGTAAGGTATTGTGTGACAAACCTACGAACTTGTAATCATATACGGTATCTTCTCTCAGACGACCTACGCTGATACCCATGCCGTTCTCGAAATCCACATCCAGAGCTACCTGAGGTCTGTTGTCCTCCTCCAGATACTGGATGAACTGCTTCGGTGCACTGGGAAGTCCCAATCTCTGAGGCTCACCGCTGAAGCTAACCAGCTTTTCGATCAGCTGCTCCTTGGTGGGCTTCTTACGGAATTTTACGAATACGGCTGCGGTATGTCCGTTCAGTACCGGAACACGGATACACTGGCAGGTGATCACGGGAGAAGTTGCGGGAACGATCTTGTCACCTTCCACTTTACCCCAGATACGTAAGGGCTCTTTCTCACTCTTCTCTTCCTCACCGCCGATGTAAGGGATGATATTGCCTACCATCTCGGGCCAGTCCTTAAAGGTCTTGCCTGCGCCGGAAATTGCCTGATAGGTGGTGGCTACTACTTCGTAAGGCTCGAATTCCTTCCATGCTGTCAGGACCGGTGCATAGCTCTGAATGGAGCAGTTGGGCTTTACAGCGATAAATCCTCTGGTAGTTCCCAGTCTCTTCTTCTGTGCCTCGATGATCTGGAAATGCTCGGGATTGATCTCAGGTACTACCATAGGAACATCGGGAGTCCATCTGTGGGCACTGTTATTGGATACCACAGGGGTCTCTGTCTTGGCATATGCTTCCTCAATAGCCTTGATCTCATCCTTGGTCATATCTACCGCACTGAATACGAAATCTACCTGTGCAGCTACTTTTTCCACTTCATTGACATTCATGACTACCAGCTTTTTTACAGCTTCGGGCATTGGGGTGGTCATCTTCCAACGGTCGCCCACAGCCTCCTCATAAGTCTTGCCTGCGGAACGGGGGCTGGCAGCGATGGTCGTTACCTCGAACCAGGGATGGTTCTCTAACAGAGAGATAAATCTCTGACCTACCATACCGGTTCCGCCCAGGATACCTACACGTAATTTTTCACTCATTTTTCATTTCCTCCTCATCTTTGTGCATTATTATTTTATCTGCAAAAGGCCTGCTCAGTTCCACTTACTGAATGCGGTCTTCCAAAGACTGCTGATATACTTCTATGGCATTTGTTTTCAGGTATTCTTTATTTTTCTCAATAACCTGCTTCATCATTTCCGCCCCGGGGGCTCCGATGGTCAGTCGTTTCTCCACACAGGTTTTCAGGGAAATGGCATCGTAAATGTCCTCATCAAACTTGTCGCTGATGGAACGGAGTTCTTCCAGACTCAGGGCATCAATGGAAGTATCCTTTTCGATGCAGTACAGTACCAGACGACCGATAATGCCGTGGGCATCCCGGAAAGGTACGCCCTTGCCCACCAGATAATCTGCGGCATCCGTGGCATTGGTAAATCCGTTCATGGCACTCTTCGCCATACGGTCCTTACGGAACTTCATGGTCTTAATCATGCCGGTAAATAAGGTGATGCAGTCTGCTGCGGTATCCATGGCATCAAAGGCCATCTCCTTGTCTTCCTGCATGTCTTTATTGTAAGCAAGGGGCAGCCCCTTCATGGTGGTCAGAAGTGCCATCAGGGCACCGTAGACTCTTCCGGTCTTACCTCTTACCAGTTCTGCGATATCCGGGTTCTTCTTCTGGGGCATAATGCTGCTTCCGGTGGAGTAGGCATCGTCCAGTTCCACGAACTGATACTCATTGGAATTCCAGATGATGATCTCTTCGCTGAAACGGCTTAAATGCATCATGATCGTGGAAAGTGCGGCAAGGAACTCGATCAGATAATCTCTGTCCGCCACGGAGTCGATACTGTTCAATGTCGGTCCCTCAAAGCGGAGCAGCTTCGCGGTATACTCACGGTCTAACGGATACGTGGTACCGGCCAGTGCTCCTGCTCCCAGAGGACAGTAATTCATGCGTTTGTAAATATCTGCCAGACGCTGTCTGTCTCTCTTGAACATTTCAAAATAGGCACCGTAATGATGTGCCAGGGTAATAGGCTGTGCCTTCTGTAAATGGGTGAAGCCCGGCATATAGGTCTCCAGGTTGTTCTCCATGGTGTCCAGAATAGCTTCCAGAAGCTTTTCCAGAAGTCCGTCTGTCTCTGCCACTCTCGCTCTGGTATAGAGACGCATGTCCAGCGCCACCTGGTCGTTACGACTGCGTCCGGTGTGAAGCTTTTTGCCCGCATCACCGATCCGGTCGATCAGGGTTGCCTCTACGAAACTGTGGATATCCTCCTGGGTTTCGTCGATTGCAAGCTTTCCGGCATCCACATCCTCCAAAATACCGGTCAGTCCTTCGATGATGCTCTTTCTCTCCTCCTCGGTGAGGATTCCCTGCTTCGCCAGCATGGTGGCATGTACGATACTTCCGGTGACATCTTCATGAAACAATCTCTTATCGAATGTTATGGACGCATTGAAATCAAATACCAGCTGATCGGTCTGTTTCGTAAAGCGTCCTCCCCATAATTGTGCCATGGTCATTCTCCCATCTTTTTATTCTGTCAGTAATCTATCAGACAAATTTTCTCATAGACATTGATTGCAATTAATCATATCACAAACGACACTTTAATGCAATACAGTGAATTTCATCACTTTCGGGTAACAAAAACACTTTTTTCTTTTAAATTCATACTATAACAATAAATATTCAAGTTAAGGAAGTATGCCTTTTTATGGGAGCTCTCATCGAATTAAAAAACATAGGTTACTCCTATCATAATCTGGCGGGCGAGACCGGTGCCATAAAAGATGTCTCCTTTCGTGTGGAGGAAGGGGAATTTGTCGCTTTAGTAGGTCCCAGCGGCTGTGGAAAATCCACTCTGCTGTCCATCATTGCGGGACTGCTTGCCCCGGAGACCGGCACCATCGTGGTCAACAATCCCGACGGTTCTCTCCATTATCCCCGTATCGGCTATATGCTGCAACACGATCATCTCTTCGAATGGCGTACCATCTACCAGAATGTCACTCTGGGACTGGAAATCCATCATGCTCTTACCAAAGAGCGTACCGACTATGTGAAGCAGCTTCTGTCCGACTACGGTCTGGAAAGTTTTCAGGAGAAACGCCCCAGTGAATTGTCCGGCGGCATGAAACAACGTGCCGCCCTGATCCGCACCCTTGCGCTGGACCCCCAACTGCTCCTTTTGGATGAACCCTTCAGTGCCCTGGATTACCAGACAAGACTGATGGTATCCGCAGATATCTGCCGGCTGATCCGCCAGGCCGGCAAGACCATGATCATCGTCACTCACGATCTTTCGGAAGCCATCAGTCTGGCCGACGAGGTCTACGTTCTGTCTGCGAGACCGGCGACGATCAAGGCCGTTCTCCCCATCCGGCTCACGCTTCCGGATGAATCACCGCTGGCTGCCAGAAATGCGCCGGAATTTCCATATTATTTCAAACAACTCTGGGAGGAATTAACGGATGAGACCACAAATTAAACAACCTCTGACCGTCCAGGAACAATATCTTCGAAAACACAAAAGCCATCACAGGCAGGTCTCTTTCCTGCGCTTTTTTCTTCTGGGAATCTTTTTAGTCCTGTGGGAAGTAAGTGCGGATCTGGGCTGGATCGACAGTTTCTTTTTCTCCAGCCCCCACAGAGTCATTCTGTGTCTGGGAGAACTGTGGACCAAGCAGTCCCTTCCGATGCATATCGGTATCACGCTGTTAGAAACGATCCTGAGTTTCCTGCTGGTATTCTTCGTCAGTCTCCTGTTGTCCACTCTGCTGTGGTTTTCCAGACAACTGTCGGAGATTCTGGAGCCTTATCTGGTACTGCTTAACAGTCTCCCAAAATCTGCTCTGGCTCCTCTTTTTATTGTCTGGCTGGGCACCGGGATCAACACCATTATCATTGCCGGAATCTCCGTGGCTGTCTTCGGATCCATCATCAGTTTTTACACTGCTTTTCATCAGGTGGACCCGGAAAAAGAGATTCTGATCCGCACGTTGGGCGGAAACCGCAGAGATATCTTTTTCAAAGTGGTGCTGCCGGGATCCGTTCCCACTCTGCTCAGTACCACCAAAGTCAACATCGGGCTGTCCCTGGTGGGTGTTATCATCGGAGAATTTCTCGCCGCCAGACGGGGGCTGGGTTACCTGATCATCTACGGTTCCCAGGTCTTCCAGCTGGATATGGTGATCAGCTCCATTCTTCTGTTATGCGTCATTGCCATGCTGCTCTATCTTATGACGCAATCCCTGGAACATTACAGCAAAAAGCACCGCAACTGACCTTTCGGAGATCCACGGGCGTTTTCGTCTTACGGTCTCCTACATAATTTACAGCTTTGCCAAATGTTCTGCGAAAATAATAAATTTTACAGTTGCAAAATTTCCCAAGAACATATATAATAACCTAGTCCGCTGAAATAGCTCAGTTGGTAGAGCACTTCACTCGTAATGAAGGGGTCGTGGGTTCGAGTCCCATTTTCAGCTTATATGTACAAAAAAGAGAAAGCTTTTCGCTTTCTCTTTTTTTATGTTTCTACTTGCTTATCTCGCACCTTTGTCATAGATCACTCCCAATGCTCTCGGCGCACCGTTCTGCTTGGAGAAGAATACCAACAGCAACAGAGTCAGAACATAAGGCAGGATCATAACCAGATCCTGATAACTGCTGGGCATCTGCAGTACCTGTACCAGACGGTAACCACCGGATCTGGCAAATCCGAACAACAGGCATGCTCCCAGAGTCGGCAGGATGCGCCAGTTACCGAAGATCAGTGCCGCAATGGCCAGATAGCCGTAACCTACATAAATGCTGGAGGAGAAGTTCGCGGAAATGGAATACGCGAAACAGATACCGCCCAGTCCCGACAACGCACCACAGATCATAATGGCTGCCAGACGGATCTGTCCCACCTGTCTTCCGGCTGCATCCACTGCGTGGGGATTGTCACCGCAGGCACGCAGATGCATGCCGAACCGGGTCTTGTACATCACAAACCATGCCACGAAAGCCACTACCACGATCACGAGTTCAAAAGGATACAGGTTGGTAAATAATGCTCCCAGTACCGGGATCTTAGAGATTCCCGGAACCGTGATCCTGGAAGATACGGTCAGCACAAACTTATCGGACGTAGCACCAAATACCACTCTGTTAAACAGCTTCGTCAGGTATGCGGTCAGAGCCATGGCCAGAATATTGACTACCACGCCGCTGATAACCTGATTTGCCTTGAACTTCAGACACAACAATGCATGGATCAGCGCGAACAGGCTTCCGCCCACCGCTGCCATGACCATGGCAATGTAAAAAGGCACCGGAGAATCACCGGAAAAATTGCCTGCAATAGCCACGGCCACAAAGGCTCCGATAAAAGCGCCAAAACCCTGTAAGCCCTCTACCGCCAGCATGGTCACACCGGATTTTTCGCAGTAGATGCCACCGATGGCCATGATAAATAAAGGCAGTGCAAAGGATAAACCGTCAGTGATCACAATATCCATTTATTTGTCCTCCTTTGTCTTGTTCGTTTTCTCTCTTCTGTTTCGTTCCATTTTCCACTTGATGTAAGCATTACATGCGCTGAACAGCAGGATGATACCGGTGATAACGGATGCAATCTCAGCGTCCACGCCGGCTGCGGATTTCATATAAGTACTTCCC
>JBNMJR010000094.1:0-9073 GCA_050873925.1 Acetatifactor sp. | reverse complement strand
CCTCCTTAGGATCCAGCATCACATTAAAGAACGGCCTTCTCTCATCCAACAGTTCTTCTGCCCGAAATCCGTAGAACCGCAGCAGCCAGTCCGCCTGATACAGACGGTGTTCCCTCAGAAGCGGCGGCCCGCCCGGAAGCGCCGGCAGACTCTTGTCCTCGTTGACCTTCACAAAAGCGGAATAGAACACGCGCTTTAACTCAAACTTCCGGTACAGGCTCTCCGCCACATTTAAAATCTGATAATCCGTCTCCGGCGTCGCTCCTATGATCATCTGGGTGGACTGTCCGCCGCTCACAAAGGTGGGACTCTTGCGATACAGGATCAGTTCCTCCTTGTTCGCATGAATCCCATTCTGGATCTGCCGCATGGGTGTCAGAATATTTTTCCGATGCTTATTTGGTGCCAGCGTCCGCAGTCCCTCCGCCGTAGGCAACTCCAGATTCACGCTCATACGGTCTGCCAGATACCCCATCCGTTCCACCAGCTCGGAGTCTGCTCCCGGAATTGCTTTTACATGGACATAGCCGTTAAAATGGTACCGGTTCCGTAACAACCATATCGTCCGATAAAGTAGCTCCATGGTAAAGGTGGGATCCTGTATAATGCCGGAGCTTAAAAACAGCCCCTCGATGTAATTGCGGCGGTAGAACTCCATGGTCAGAGTGCAGATCTCCTCCGGGGTAAAAGTGGCCCTCGGGACATCGTTGGACTTCCGGTTCAGACAATATTTACAATCAAAAATACATTCATTGGTCATCAGAATCTTCAACAAAGAAATGCATCTGCCGTCCGAAGAAAAACTGTGACAGATCCCGGCCTTCGTACAATTTCCCATGTGCTTTCCGTCTCCCTTGCGGTCTACACCGCTGGACGTGCAGGCTACATCATATTTTGCCGCATCCGTCAGGATCTCCAGCTTCTGCATGGTGGACAATTCTCCGTTTTGTATAAGATATTCCACATTATCACCGCCTTTTACCGAAAATTATCGAAATTAGAACATTTGTTCTTATATGCATCTAAATTAGCACATATGTTCGATTTTTGCAAGTGGTTATTTTTTCCGAAAAAAGACTTGCAAAATCATGCATTTCGCAGTTAAATAATATAGGAATATTTTGTAACACACGCCGCCCGGCGGCAGAATGAGAGGTCAGTATGTCAGATATTGTCATACCTAAAAATTATAAGTCTCAGCTGAACCTGTACGAGACACAGGTTGCCATTAAGACAGTGAAGGACTTTTTCCAGGGATTATTAGCAGAGCGCCTGCACCTGCTGCGTGTATCTGCTCCCTTATTTGTGGATCCCACATCCGGATTGAACGATAATCTGAACGGTGTGGAGCGTCCCGTGAATTTCCATATTTCAGCACAGGGAGACCGTGAAGCGGAGATCGTACAGTCTCTGGCAAAATGGAAGCGTTATGCCCTGCAGAAATACGGTTTTCAGCCCGGTGAGGGTCTCTACACCGATATGAGTGCCATCCGTCAGGATGAGGAGACCGACAACATCCACTCCATCTACGTGGATCAGTGGGACTGGGAGAAGATCATCACGAAGGAAGAGCGGAATCTGGAGACTCTGAAAGAGACCGTCCGCACCGTATACAAGGTTCTGCGCAAGACCGAGAAGTATATGTCCATCCACTATGATTACATCGAGGAGATCCTTCCTCACGATATTTTCTTCGTAACCACCAGTGAACTGGCAGAGATGTTCCCCGACTACTCTCCGAAGGAGCGGGAATACTACATTGCCAAGGCAAAGGGTGCTGTCTGCATCATGCAGATCGGCGAGACCTTAGAGAACGGCAAGCCTCATGACGGTCGTGCACCGGACTACGATGACTGGTCTCTGAATGCCGATATCGTGGTATATTACCCGGTTCTGGACATTGCTCTGGAGCTGTCCAGCATGGGTATCCGTGTAGACAAGAAGGCCCTGTTAGACCAGTTACAGAAGGCCGGCTGCCCCGAGCGTGCAGAGCTTCCTTACCACAAGGCTGTCATCAACGGCGAACTTCCCCTTACCATCGGCGGTGGTATCGGCCAGTCCCGTATCTGCATGTTCTTCCTGCGTAAAGCTCACATCGGCGAGGTACAGTGCTCTCTGTGGTCCGATGAAGTTATGGAAATTGCAAAAGAGAACGGCTTACAGCTGTTATAATGCGTCAAAAATAGAATGCAGCCATCAAAAATCCCCGGGAAATCTTCATCTCCCGGGGATTTTTCTACACACGACTCCACACATAACTCTATTCGTAGATCACAAATTTCTCATTTTCAAAAGTCTTCTCATATCCGTAAGTATCCATGAACTTTCCGATCAGCAAAAGCTTGGGATTGTCCACGATCCATCCCTGTTCTTTCTCCGTAGGCTGCATGCGCATCAGCGCCGCCTCTCCTTCTTCCAGATACACGGCATATTTTTTCTCCAACAGTACCACCGGACGATACGTTGCATCCTCGTCCATCCGCTCCTGCATCTTCTGCATATCCAGTTCCAGCTGTCCGATCTGATAGGAATCCAGGTCCGGCCAGGGATTGAAGGCCGCAGGCATCTGTAAATAATAGGACAACGCCGGGATCTGTCCGTAGATCAGCACATCGTTTCCGGCAAGTCCACGGGTATTCACATACTCCGAGATCTCCTGCATCCATCCGGCGCGCTCTTTGCTCATCCACACGCCTTGCAGTGTCTCATTATTCGTCACCTGTGCGCTTAAGTCCTGTACCCCGGTGCCCTCAACAAATACAAAGCTTCTGCCGAACAGCCCCACCTGGACAAAGAACAACAGGAAGAAACCGGCGAAAAGGCATTTTGCCGGGATTGCGGATATGGTGATCCGCTTCCACCGAAAGCCGCCCACATATTTGCAGAACCTGTAGAACTGCCAGTACATATAGGGCAATGCCAGGAACAGGTTGTTCATGCTGGGGTAAAGCTTGTTATTACTGCCCAGGGAAGTGATCAGCACGATCAGAAAGATCAGCCCACTGATCAGCTTTTCCTCCTTCGGTGCGGAGGGCGTAAAGATCCTCCACAGAGCCACCAGCAGGGTCAATGTCAAAAATGTCACTCCGGGCCAGATAATGGCACCGTAATTCGTATATTCTCTGGCGCAGAAGCCCTGACGGTACAGCCAGAACACCATCACAGCCGCCAGTGCAATACTGCCCGCCCATTCCAGGATCCGCAGAACCTTTGTTACGGTATCTTGTCTCACATAAGAGCCGATCAGTTCCAATACTCCCACAGCCACAATTCCTGTGACGAGGAACACACACATCCGGATCTCCCAATACAGATTCTGGAAATACCAGTCGAACATGCCCATGATCATGGATGTGGCCGTATAGTCCGTTGCCACCTCCGTCATGGAAAACAGGCGTTGAATCCCTTTCACATACTCACCCATACCGTAACGGATCTGGATATAGCCGAATAATATAAGCAATGCCGTGAGGTATCCCGCCAGACACATGCCGGTATCCTTCAATAATTTCTTGCGAAGTTTCACCCCTGCCGCCTTTTTCCGCGCTTTCGTCTCTTCTGCAGACTGACCGGCATCCTTTACGATTCCTTTTCGCTCTTCCAGCCAGCAGATGATGCCGTAGGCCCATACACCCACGATCATGGCTGCCTCCGGCAGGTTGGAGAATCGGGCGAGCACGTTACAGCCAAGTGCTACCCCGGCGGCGAACAGCCATCCCTTTTTCTCCCGGGCAAGCCCCAGATACAGACAGATCACCGACACCAGATAGAACACATAGGTCACGTAATTGTAAAAAGAGCCTGTGGGGCACCAGCAAAAACTTACGGCTGTGAATTCCCCTAAGAATACCAGCACAGCCGGGAGCTTCAATACTTTCGTGCAGAAATAATATCCCAGCACCGCCAGCAGACTGATGCTTAAGCCCGTATAAAAATTCATGCCGATCAATGTCTTTGCCCCGGGCAGCAGACTGCAGAAATGGCCGATGGCCGTGGTCAGATAAGTGGAAAACAGCCACATGGGATCCATATGCTGCGTTCCCATATATTCAAAGTTCGCATAACCGTAGCCGGTATCCCACAGATCCAGTCCCCAGGCGATATGCCGCAGGGGATACAACACCAGAATTGCCACGAATACAAATTCCCAGAGGCGTCTCTGACTGTCGATGCCGGCTTTATTGTTTTTTATATTCTCTGTCACTCCGTTACCTCTCTTTTGAACATAGTATCTACGACCTGTATTTTCTCTGTCAGGCTGCGATATGGACGGATGTGCAGGAATAGTTTATGCAATCCACCACAGATAGCTTTCCGCACAAAGTCCACCAGAATTCCCAGTACAAATACTACAATCACAGCAAGAACGGTCCAGCACAGAAGCTGCCACACATTGCTTATGATGTTCACGCCCAGCCACTTCTGCCAGGCATAACGCACACCCAGATTTTCATGCAGCAGATATACTCCTAACGTATACGGTGCGATCTTTACCGCCACACTGCCGGTCTTCCCCTGTATCCTGCTGTCCAGGAACAGACAGAACAGTCCCACGGAAGCCAGGAATGGGAAAATATGGTTATATTCATAGGGAATCTTCAGGATCAGCTCCAGACTGCCTGTTTTCAGATAGAACAGGTGCAAAAGCATTGCCTCTCCGAAAGTCCCGAAGACACCGATCAGATACAACAGTAATGCCCGGGATTTCTTCTGTAAAAGCGGAATTCCGAATCTACGCAGATATGCCGCCATGCAGAATACGCACAGATACCAGAGGCAGTCATAGCCTTTACCGTCTTCTTCCAGCCGGAACGGCAGCACGGATTTCAACAGGCAGAAGGTGACAAACAGCAGCACTAACGCCACCCGGATCTGCTGCTTCGTCATCCGCCGCAGCCCCATTCCCACGAAGGGTAAAAGTATATACAGAAACATATATGCCGTCAGGAACCAGTAATGTCCCATGGTCACCGGGAACAGCAGAGTCAGATAATAATGGGTGCTCACTTCCGCCGCGGGTACGATCCCCGTCACCACCGCCAGCACACCAATTCCAACGGAATACAGCCATAGCTGCACCCACAGTGTGAGAAGTCTGCTCAGCTTAAAAGAGCTTTCGCATAAAAAGTAACCGCTGATCATCATGTAGACGTTTACCGCCACAATACAGAATGCCTCCAGCAGCCAGGCTGCGGTATCCTGTGCAGATAAGGGTGCCGTCAGATCCGGCAACAGGCCTCCCTTGCCCAGATAATGCAGCACGACCACCATCATCATTGCCACACAGCGCAATACCTCCAGATTTGCCATACGTTCTTTTTTCTGCATAATGCTCCTGTTCCTTCCTGTCATTGATTCTACTATTATATTACTTTGCGGCACGGGATGTAAAGGATAGAAATTGCTATACACTCCCCGGAAAATATGTTATACTGATTACATCTTTTGACAAAGAAATTTTTAGGAAAAATACATATAGAGAGGTAATCTTATGAGCAAAAAAAGAGTTGTTGTATCTCTGGGACATGATGCCCTGGGCTATACCACTACCGAGCAGTGGGATGCGGTAAAAGTAACCGCAAAAGCACTGGCAGATCTGGTGGAGGCAGATTATCAGCTGACCATCACCCACAGTAACGGTCCCCAGGTCAGCATGATCCACAAGGCCATGACCGAGCTGCGCCGTGTCTACATTGATTATACCCCCGCACCTATGTGTGTCTGCTCCGCTATGAGCCAGGGTTATGTGGGCTACGATATCCAGAACTCCCTCCGGGCAGAGCTGCTGGACCGCGGTATCTCCAAGCCGGTCAGCACCATTCTCACCCAGGTGACCGTAGATCCTTATGACGAAGCTTTCTATGAGCCCACCAAGGTCATCGGCCGTTACATGTCCAAAGAAGACGCTGAGATCGAAGTGAAAAAGGGCAACTATGTCAAGGAAGATCCCGGCAAGGGCTTCCGTCGTGTCGTTGCCGCTCCCAAGCCCATCGACATCGTGGAGATCGAAGCCATCCGTGCTCTGGCAGCCGCAGATCAGGTCGTTATTGCCTGCGGTGGCGGCGGAATTCCCGTCATCGAGCAGAAGCATGCTCTGAAAGGTGCTTCCGCTGTTATTGAGAAGGATGCCATCGCCGGTAAACTGGCTTCCGATTTAAGCTGTGATGAACTGATCATCCTGACCAGCGTTCCCTGCGTTTATAAGAATTACGGCAAAGAGGATCAGACCGCAATTGAAACTCTCACCGCAGCAGAAGCAAAAGAGCTGATGGCAGAAGGACAGTTTGAGGAAGGCACCATGCTTCCCAAGGTCGAAGCCGCCATTGCTTATCTGGAGAAGGTTCCCGCAGGAAAAGTCCTGATCACTTCCATGGACCATGTCAAGGATGCTATCAAGGGCAAGGCAGGCACCGTGATCACTGCTTAATTTTATTTGAAAGCTAAAAGGAGATATCCATTCTGTGGATACCTCCTTTTTTACTGTTCTCTTATAATCTCTACGCTTCTGTCTCTTTTCCGGCCAAATGGCTGGACAAGATATTATACAGTGTCTTCGGATTGATGGGCTTGGACAGATGATAGTTCATGCCGGCCTCCAGCGTCTTTTTCTTCTCTTCTTCAAAGGCATCCGCTGTCATGGCGATAATGGGTACGGTAGCTGCATCCGGCCGTTCCAGTGCACGGATCGCCTTGGTTGCATCGATACCGTTCATAATAGGCATACGCACATCCATAAGGATCGCATCAAAATGATTCTCCTCTGAGGCATTGAATGTCTCCACCGCTTCTTTTCCGTTCTTCGCGATCTCTATCACGCATCCGGCTTTTTCCAGAATCAGCTGTGCCACATAAATATTGATCTCGTTATCCTCTACCAACAGGATTCTGGCATCCATCAGATTCTCTGCGAGCGTATCCGATGCCGTTTCCTCCTCTTCCGGCTCTGCCAGCGGCACATACAGATCTACAGTGAATTCCGTTCCTTTCCCCAGTTCACTTTTCACAGAAATCGTTCCGCCCATGATGTCCACCAGGCTTTTTACAATAGGCAGCCCCAGACCGGTTCCCTTCACCTTATCTCCCATCTCGGATCGTTCCTGGGAAAAGGGATCGTACATATGCGGAAGGAAATCCGGACTCATTCCGATACCGTTATCCCGCACCCGGAACCGGATTCCCACTTTGTCATCCTTCGGCGGTATGGATTCAGACAGGAATTCAACAATTCCACCTCTGGGAGTAAATTTTGCCGCATTGGACAACAGATTGAAAAAGATCTGGTTGTAACGAAGTCTGTCCACGCGGATGCATTCTACATGCGCTCCCATCTGAAATACAAATTGAATCTCTTTCCTGTCCATCAGCGGCTTTATGACGGTGTTGATGGAATTCACAAATTCTTCCTTCCGGTAAACATCTTCTTTTAATTTCAGCTCACCGTTTTCGATTTTGCTCATATCAAGAATATCATTGATCAATCCTAACAGAAAATCACTGGAAGTCTCGATATTATGCAGATATTCCCGGATCACCCGGATGTCGTCCTCCTCCTGTGCCAGATGTGTCAGACCGATGATGGCATTCATGGGGGTACGGATGTCATGACTCATGCGGGACAGGAACTCTGATTTGGCCTGCGCTGCGGATTCCGCTTTTCTCGCTACAACTTCCAGTTCCTCGTTTTTATGATTGATTTCCCCGTATAGCTCTTTTCTGCGCTGCTCCTCTACCGTAATGTCACACCATACATAGATGACAGCGTAGCTGGCATTGATCACCAGCCACCCGGGATTGGCCAGCTGGATCCAGATAAAACCGGCCGTCACCAGAAAGAATGCTATCAGCAGAAAAGCATTGGTTCTCGGCATAATCTTTTTGAAATTGTAAATAACAAGGACAAGTCCCACGGCGGAATATACCATAATGGAACCGACGCCCACAGTCATAAACAGAGGGCCTCTGCTATATTCCATCTGCGGTGATAAATGAAAGAAAAGTTCTGTAAAGGGATTTGTAAGTGCAACCAGCACATAGACCATATACGGAACCATAACTACCAGCAGATCACGGTTGAGGCGTTTTACCGTATACTCTTTATGGATCAATACGTAGGCATAACAGGTCCAGATAAGAGCCAGCAATGGCATGCTCGCCACATAAATCGTCATAAGGATCTGGTAGGGCCACCAGTGCATCTCCCGGTTCATTGCCAGCGATGAAAAAATATCAATGATCACATTCACAATGCTTACGATCAATACAAAGTAAAAAGCATTATCCTGTACATCATTATGTTCTTTTCGCTGAGTGTGTTCCTTGAGCAACATGATCACGAAAACTGCCAGCGCAAAATAGTCGGTCTCTACATGCCACATATTCTTTTTCCTGTGTTCTGAGGTGGACTGCCTCACGGCAGATCAGAACTCCTTAGGTTCTATCTTAACACAACTATTCTGAAATACAAACAATTTTTTCTCTTTTTTCAATCACTTTCGACTATTTTACACTTTTTCTGCCAGATCTGCCTCGTAATCGTTTAAGATTTCCGCAATTTCAAGTTTGTCGAAATATCTTTCTAACTTTCCCTATTTTACAGTCTTTCCAGCCCATTCATTAGTGAAATGATATGTATTTTCCCTTATTTTTGCCCTTATGAGATAATCGTAAGGGAAATAAGGGAAAGTTTTATTTAATCGTTGCCTGCCACTTTATCAAGTAACCTTGCAGATTCACGCTTGGCTTTTCTTGTAGAGTGTGCATAGACATTCATGGTGGTACTGACATCTGAGTGTCCTAATAGTTCCTGTACATCTTTTGGTGCTGCACCGTTTGCCAGAAGGTTGCTTGTATAGGTGTGTCGCAGCTGGTGAAAATGAAATCCTTCAAATCCTTCCAGTTTCTGAGCAATCTTCCTGCAAATAGTTCCTAACGTGCTTGGCAGTTCCAGACTTCCATCAGGTCTTAAGCAGACAAAGGAGATTTCTTTATAATCCGTAGGAACTTCCTCTGTTCCGTCCAAATGATAGAACTCATAGTAAACTCTGTTTTTGTCTTTTACTTCTCTGTAGTAGTT
>JBNMJR010000093.1:0-9135 GCA_050873925.1 Acetatifactor sp. | reverse complement strand
GCCATTTCTCTGGTGGGGAAGGATATTTTTGAAAAGCTGGTAAAGGGCTACACCGAGAAGCAGTGGGGACGGGACTGCAAAGAGCTTCCGGCCTTCATCATCAAGCGTCTGCCGGTGCGTCTGACTTTTGACAACAATTATTTCAATGCGCTGTATCAGGGCATTCCCATCGGTGGTTACACGAAGCTGGTGGAACATTTGTTAGAGGGCATTGAGGTACGCCTGAACACAGATTATCTGGAGCGGAAAGAGGAACTGGATAAACTGGCGGAAACCATCGTTTATACCGGCCCCGTTGATGCATATTTCGGATACTCTCTGGGAGCACTGGAATACCGCTCTGTCAGGTTCGAGACAGAGGTGCTGGATATTCCCAACTTCCAGGGAAATGCCGCGGTGAATTACACGGATCGTGAGACTCCCTGGACCCGGATCATTGAGCACAAATGGTTCGAGTTCGGCAAGGATGAACAGGGACAGGACCTTCCGAAGACCGTCATCAGCAGAGAGTACAGTTCCGAATGGAAACCCGGAGATGAACCTTACTATCCGGTCAATGATGAAAAGAACGGTGCTCTGTATGCAGAGTATAAAAAGCTGGCAGACACGCAAAAGAACGTGATCTTCGGCGGACGACTGGCAGAATACCGTTACTATGATATGGATGCGGTTATTGCCTCGGCACTGAAAAAGAGCGAAGAAGTATTGTAATACAATAGATAATAAGTAAATAAGAGCAAAAGAAATGCAGTGGCGCGGGTAACGTCACTGCATTTTTTATAGGTGCGCCCGGTGGTGCACGTTTCTAAACAATCATCAGCCGATCTGGGGTTTTGCTTTTCTCTTATTGCGGAACTCTCTGACTGCAATCAGCAGATCATAACGATATACCAATGTGTACATCACAGCCGCCATGACGAAAGCAGTAAGCACATCGAATACGGAGTGCTGTTTGATGAACATGGTCGCCATAATAATGGAAACCGCAAGGATCAGGGAACCGATGCGGATGCCCTTTTTCTTCTCAAAACATTTGCTGCGGATAATGGCAAAATGTGCACCCAGGGAATTATATACATGAATGCTGGGCCACAGGTTGGTAGGAGTGTCTGTCCGGTACAGAGCGGCTACCATGTGGGTGAAGATATTGTCTCTGGGCATGACTGCGGGACGAAGGTGCTGTCCGTTGGGCCACAGAGTGGATACGATCAGGAAGATCGTCATGCCGGTGAAGAGGAAGATACAGGTGCGGTAGTAATCTTCTTTGTTCTTGAAAAAGAAATAGATGACTACGGCCGACACATAGGCAAACCATAAAAGGTAAGGAATGACGAATACTTCACAGAAAGGAATGTAATCATCCGCTGCCATATGTATGATCCGGTAATGCCCGGTGGTGTTCTTCTCAAGCCACACGAACCAGGTCATGTAAATAATGCCATATATAATAAGAGGAATGGCATGTTTATATTTCAAATAGAAGATCCGTAATTTTTCCATAAAAACCTCATTTCTCTAAAAACCTATGCTCCAAAATCAATTTTAGTATATCCATCGGAACAAAAAAATCAAGGCTTTTTTGGAATACTTAAGCATTCTTAAGAAAATCTTTAGAGTGTGTTAAATCTGTTTAAGGTGTGATCATCCGGATGGCTCCGGGAAGGCATTCTACCCGGAATCCCCGACTTTTTCGGGTCACTTCACCGTCAGTATGTACCCACAGAGGGGCAGAAGCGGTAATGGACATCTGCGTGGCGGTATGGGCATTGATGCCCTTGACAAAATAGTGCTTGCCGAAAAAGGCGGTGGGCAGGGCCAGCAGCACCAGACCCTTGGAAATGTTGCCTACCGAACACAGATCCAGTACGCCGTCATGATCCACGGCGGGAGGGCAGAACATGAAACCACCGCCTTCATAGCGGTGACTCATACAGGTCACGAACAGAAAACGGGGAAGCTCTACAGATTCCTTTTTGCCATGCACCTTGTCCTCCAGTGTCAGAGTGCAGGAGACTTTGCGGGCAGTGATCAGCTGCTTTAAGGCGATTCCCAGATAGGTAAGCTTTCCAAGGCCGATCCGGTTCATGGTATCCTTGATCCGGGAACTCATGGCTTCCGCACAGACGGCGGCATCAAAACCGATCCCGCAGCTGACGGCGAAAAGTCTTGATTCCTCCGGCTGGTCTTCATCCAGATAGGTCAGCCGTCCCAGATCCATGGTTCTGGGGGCGGTATTGTTAAGGATCAGATCGAGAGCGACCTTCGGATCTTTGGAAATTCCCAGATCTCTGGCCAGATCGTTGCTGGAGCCGGTGGGAATGTAGCCGAGGATGACCCTGGACGGATCCGCGATCCCCTGAAGGGCTTCGTTCACCGTGCCGTCACCGCCCAGAACAATGAGCTTTAAGTCCGGTTCTGTGGCATGCTCTGCGGTGATCCGGGCGGACAGTTGTCTGACTTCTCCGGCCTTTCCGGAAAAATAAGTCTGATATTCCACAGCACTTTCCTTCAGCGCAGGCTCCACCTGTTCGGACCAGATCTTCGCCCCTCTGCCGGAGCGGGAGGCGGGATTGATAATAATATGGTACATGAGGGTTCCTCATCTTTCGTAAGATAATAATTCATTTTAACACACACATTGTTCATTTTCCATCTTTGCAATTAAAAAGTTCTATGCTATACTAAGTCCTAAGTTTATCACATTAACGTGATAGTGGCATAAGGAGGAATGAGGCATGTATTCATTGGATGAAGTAAAAAAAGTAGATCCCGAAGTGGCACAGGCCATTATTGACGAGGAGAATCGTCAGAACAGTCATATTGAGCTGATCGCTTCTGAGAACTGGGTAAGTAAGGCTGTTATGGCAGCTATGGGCAGCCCCCTGACCAATAAATATGCGGAAGGTTATCCCGGCAAGAGATATTACGGCGGTTGCGAGTGCGTGGATGTCATTGAAAATCTGGCAATTGAACGAGCCAAGAAGCTGTTCGGCTGTGATTATGCCAATGTACAGCCCCATTCCGGAGCACAGGCCAATATGGCAGTACAGTTCGCCGTACTGAAGCCCGGCGATACCATTATGGGTATGAATCTGGATCACGGCGGACATCTGACCCACGGTTCACCTGTTAATATGTCCGGTAAATATTTCCATGTAGTACCTTACGGCGTGGATGACAACGGTTTCCTGGATTATGACAGAATGAGAGAGCTGGCACTTGAGTGTAAGCCCAAGATGATCATTGCAGGCGCTTCTGCGTATGCACGTACCATTGATTTCAAAAAGTTCCGTGAAGTGGCGGATGAAGTCGGTGCGGTGCTGATGGTAGATATGGCGCATATCGCAGGACTGGTGGCAGCAGGCCTTCATCCCAGCCCCATTCCTTACGCAGATGTAGTGACCACCACCACACATAAGACCCTGCGTGGACCCAGAGGCGGTATGATCCTCTGCAACAAGGAAGCCAATGAGCGTTTCAACTTTAACAAGGCGATCTTCCCCGGTATCCAGGGCGGCCCTCTGATGCATGTCATCGCAGCCAAGGCTGTCTGCTTCGAGGAAGCTCTGAGTGATGATTTTAAGGTATATCAGAAGAATATCGTAGACAATGCACAGGCATTGTGCAAGGGTCTGATGAGCCGTGACATCAAGATCGTCTCCGGCGGCACCGACAATCATCTGATGCTGGTAGACCTGACCCCTTACGGTCTGACAGGTAAGGCTGTGGAGAAGCTGCTGGATGCGGCACATATCACCGCCAACAAGAACACTATTCCCAACGATCCCCAGTCTCCGTTTGTCACCAGCGGTATCCGTCTGGGAACCCCCGCGGTAACTTCCAGAGGTCTGAACACCGGGGATATGGATCAGGTGGCAGAGGCCATTGCCATGGTCATCAAGGGCGGCGAGGAGCAGGTTCCCGCAGCCAGAGCCATCATTCAGAAATTAACAGACAAATATCCTCTGATCTAAGGATAGTGGAGTGGAAAAGAGCCGAAAGGCTCTTTTCTTATGCTTAAAAATGCTCACAAATGCTCAAAAAAGATAAAAATGGGGGTTGTCTTTCATACTTTACTGTGCTAGAATATCCCTCAGTGAAAAACAAGTGTCCGTACTACAAATACGAATCACCGGAAAGGATAACATATGGGAGAAACGACCAAGTATTTTGTGGTGAAGCAGAAGGCGATCCCCGAAGTACTGTTAAAGGTAGTGGAAGCAAAGCGGCTTCTGGAGTCAGAGAAGGTTCTGACCATACAGGAAGCGGTTGATGCGGTAGGCATCAGCCGCAGTTCTTTTTATAAGTACAAAGATGATATTTTCCCTTTTCATGACAATTCCCAGGGAACGACCATTACACTGACTTTTCAGATGGATGATGAACCGGGTATATTGTCGGATGTCTTGAAGATCATCGCAGAGTACCGGGCCAATATCCTGACGATCCATCAGAGTATTCCCATCAATGGGATCGCTTCTCTGACGCTGAGTATTCAGGTATTGCAGACCACGGGGGATATTTCCCGGATGATCGAGCAGCTGGAGGGACAGCCCAGCGTGCATCATGTAAAAATACTGGCAAAAGAATAATATCGAAACCAGAAAGACAAGGAGTTTATTATGATCAACGTTGCAGTGTTAGGCTACGGCACCGTAGGAAGCGGTGTGGTGGAAGTTATTGAGAAAAACAAGGACATGGTGAACAAGAAGTCCGCACAGGAACTGGAAGTAAAATACATTCTGGATCTGAGAGATTTCCCGGGAGATCCTTATGAGGACAAGGTCATTCATGATTTCAATACGATCTTAAATGATGACAGCGTGACGATCGTCTGCGAGACCATGGGCGGTGTCGGGGCTGCTTACCAGTTCACGAAGCAGGCACTGGAGTCCGGCAAGAGCGTCTGCACTTCCAACAAGGAACTGGTGGCCAAGCACGGTCCCGAACTGCTGCAGATCGCCAGAGAGCATAATTGCAACTATCTGTTTGAAGCCAGTGTGGGCGGCGGCATTCCCATTATCCGGCCGCTGAATTATTCTCTGACGGCAGAGAAGATCGAAGCCATCAACGGTATTCTGAACGGTACCACGAATTATATCTTAAGTAAAATGGAAAAAGAGGGCGCAGACTTTGATACGGTCCTTAAGGAAGCGCAGGACAAAGGATATGCGGAGCGCAATCCGGAGGCGGATGTGGAAGGCCATGATGCCTGCCGCAAGATCGCAATCCTGTCTTCCCTGATGTTCAGTAAGAATGTGGATTCCGAAAAGGTACCCACCGAGGGTATCACCAAGATCACCGCAGCGGATTTCGAATATGCCAATGCCACGGATCATACCATCAAGCTGTTGGGCAGAAGCCGTGCCATTGATGATAATACCGCGGAGGTTATGGTAGCACCGTTTATGCTTCCCAAGGAGCACCCGCTTGCCATGGTACACGGGGTATTCAATGCTGTATTTGTCACCGGCAACATGCTGGGAGATTCCATGTATTACGGACGAGGTGCAGGAAAACTGCCCACCGCCAGTGCAGTGGTATCGGATGTCATCGACTGTGCAAGACATCAGGGCAAGGTGATCATGTGCTTCTGGGATAAAGAGGAAGTAAAGCTGGCAGACATCGGCGAGGCCGAGAGAAGTTTCTTCATCCGGGCAAAGGCCGGAGCGGAAGATGCAGTTACAGCAGCGTTCCCCGGCGGACAGATGGTACATCTTGAAGACCGGAAGGAAGACTTCGGATACTTCACACAGAGCATGAAAGAAAAAGAGTTTCAGGCAAAATACGAGGCACTGGGAGAGCAGATGCTCGGCAGGATCCGTCTGGTATAAAAAGGATATACTATTATTAGATAGAGTTGAGGAGAAAATGTTATGTCAAAAGTAGTGAAATTCGGTGGAAGTTCTCTGGCAAGCGCAGAGCAGTTCAAAAAAGTAGGAAACATCATCCGTGCGGATAAGGAGAGAAAATATGTGGTACCTTCCGCACCGGGAAAGAGATTTTCCGATGACACCAAGGTAACGGATATGCTGTATGCCTGCTATGATCTGGCAGATCAGGGCAAGAGCTTCAAGGCAGAACTGGATGCCATCAAGGCCCGCTATCAGGAGATCATCGACGGTCTGCAGCTGGACCTGGATCTTGGCGAGGAGTTCAAGATCATTGAGAAGAATTTTAAGGCAAAGGCCGGCAGCAATTATGCAGCTTCCCGTGGCGAATATCTGAACGGTATTATCATGGCGAAGTATCTGGGCTATGATTTTATTGATGCGGCAACCGTGATCTTCTTCGATGAGAACGGAGAATTCGATGCAGCGAAGACCAACGAAGTACTGCATGCCAGACTGGCAGAGAGCAAGGAAGCAGTGGTACCCGGCTTCTATGGTGCTATGCCCGACGGAACGGTAAAGACTTTCTCCAGAGGCGGTTCCGACATCACCGGTTCCATTGTGGCCAAGGCTGCCAAAGCGGATGTCTATGAGAACTGGACCGATGTGTCCGGCTTCCTGATCGCGGATCCCCGAATCATTGATCACCCCGAAGCCATCGAGACCATCACTTATCGCGAACTTCGCGAGCTGGCATATATGGGTGCTACCGTACTTCACGAGGATGCTATTTTCCCGGTACGTCAGGAAGGTATTCCCATCAATATCCGCAATACCAACGCTCCCGAGGACAACGGTACCTGGATCGTGGGAAGCACCTGTCAGAAGTCCAAATACGTGATCACCGGTATCGCCGGCAAGAAGGGATTCTGCTCTGTCAATATTGAAAAAGATATGATGAACTCCGAGATCGGTTTCGGCAGAAAGGTACTGCAGGCTTTTGAGGAGAATGGTATTTCTTTCGAGCATGTTCCCTCCGGTATTGATACCATGACCGTATTCGTACATCAGGATGAGTTCATGCACAAGGAACAGAAGGTAGTGGCAGGCATTCACAGACTGGCCAATCCCGACACCATTGACATCGAATCCGACCTGGCACTGATCGCCGTGGTAGGTCGTGGCATGAAGTCCACCCGTGGTACCGCCGGCAGAATTTTCTCCGCACTGGCACACAAGAATATCAATGTCAAGATGATCGACCAGGGATCTTCCGAGCTGAACATTATCATCGGTGTGGCAAATGAGGATTTTGAGACTGCAATTCAGGCAATTTATGATATTTTTGTGATTACAAGATTATAGGCTGATAAGATACAAAAAGACAGGTCGGTGTGACCTGTCTTTTTATTGTTCCGGATATTGGATCATATCCAATATCGGAGTTCGCATAATATATTGGTAGGTTTCAAAAACTTTCTCCGCAGGTACTTCCTTGGGAGAGGAGAGCCACAGTTTCAGGATCTCAATTAATAAAAGGGCATTATAATGCGCCAATCCCTGGGCCGTGATCAGTTCGCAGGGCATTTTCTTCATAGGATGTCTGGAGAGGATCCGGAAAAAAGTCGCTTCACAGTAATGTGCGAAAAATTCTCCGAAACTGTTCTGCCCCGTGATTTCAAAAAGCCGGTGGTAGTATTCTTTGTTTTTCTCAAAACAGATAAACATCAGTTTGATAGCTTCCTGTTCCATGTCATTTTCAATCATGACTTCGACCTTACTGCCGATGTCCCGGTCGAACAGGAATTCAATTACTTCGTATTTATCCTGAAAATAGTTATAGAAAGTAGGGCGGATCACATGTGCTCCATCCGTGATCATTTTGATGGAAATCTTCTGAAAAGGCATGGTAAGCACAAGTGTCCGAAAACTGTCTGCCAATAATTCCTTTGTCTTCATCACAGGACTCCTTTACCTATAAAAAGAACCAAGATAGAGATATTATAAACAAAAAAGTTGCTTTTCTCAACCTTAAACGACACTTTTGTCAAAATGTCGGGGAATATTTACAGTTGCCGGAAAAGTGTAAAAACGGTAAAAACGCTGTACAAGGGTTGTATCTTACCATATGCCGGAAAACTGATTAAAGTAAAGAGGAAAAGAGATAAAAAATATAACAGGAGAAAGGAGTCGCATGGATGGCATGGTATGAAATTTTTATTGTGTCGGTGGGACTGTCCCTGGACGTCTTTACCTATGCATTATATAAAGGTGCGATGCTTTCCCGACTGGACAAAAAGCAGATTTTGAAGATGGTGTTGCTGTTTACGGGATGGCAGAGTGGGGCAATGCTTCTGGGCAGCCTGATCTCGGAACTTCCGTATATCGCCATGAATTATCAGCGGACAGAGAGGCTGTTTCGGGCAACATCGGCAGTTATTTTTTTCATCATTGGAATCTGGCTGATCGTCAGGGCACTGCATATGCGGGATCCGTTGGAACGAAGGGAAGATGCTTTCGCCTGGAAGCAGCTCTGCGTATGGGCCATGCTTACCAGTGTGGACAGTTTCCTGACGGGTATTGGCATGGGATTTTTAGACACCAGAGTAACGGTGCAGATCATTCAGTTGGCAATTATGGCAGCATTGGCAGTCATTGCCGGTATCTATGCAGGATATCGGATCGGCTGTCAGGGAAGAAGCCGGGTACTGATCAGCGGAGCGGTAATTTTCCTGCTTGCCGGCGTGGATGTATTGTTTCGCTATTATAGTTGAATATTGTAATTTTCAGAATAAATATACAAAAGTGAGGTAAATCTTATGGCAGACATCAAACACAAAGTAGAGAGAGCCGCATTCGGCACTGCAATCGACGGAATTCTGAAGTATGTGAACAAGGACGAAGCAGACAGAGAAAAGGCATTCTTAAAACTGGTAGATCTGTCGGAGAAATTTATGGGAGATACCTTCCGCAAGGAAAGCTATGATGCGGTCCGCCGGATGATCCAGGATCCGGACAGCAAGTGGATGCAGTATGTGAACCGGATCTTAAACGAGGTAGATCCCCATGTCATCAAAATGTCCGCACTGGACTATGGCTTTGAGGCGGCTTTCTGCGGTAAAAAAGAGATCAATGAGATGCGTGTGAAACATCAGTGCAATATTCCCTGGCTGATCCTGATGGATCCCACCAGTGCATGTAACCTGCACTGCACAGGCTGCTGGGCGGCAGAGTATGGCAATCGTCTGAACTTAAGCTTTGAAGATATGGATCGTATCGTGACGCAGGGTAAGGAACTCGGTAT
>JBNMJR010000092.1:0-9173 GCA_050873925.1 Acetatifactor sp. | reverse complement strand
CACAGACAGAACATTGTACGTCTGATTCACGGAAACGAGAGAAAGACCTATCTGTTCAAGAATAAGAAGTCTGCGGAAGCGCAGACGGAGATTCCCGGGGAGGACAAATAAGTTATGGCAAAAGTATGTATATTGGGCGGCGGAAGCTGGGGCATCGGCCTGTCAGTGGTATTACATAAAAACGGACATGAAGTGACCGTATGGTCTGCGGTTCCTGCGGAGATTCAGATGTTGCAGGAGAATCACGAGCATAAAATGCTGCCGGGAGTAAAGCTTCCGGAGGACATGATCTTTACCACGGATGATAAAGAGGCTATTGGCGGCAAGGATCTGCTGGTTATGGCAGTGGCAAGCTCTTACACCAGAAGCACGGCACATCGCATCAGCCCGCTGGTGGCACAGGGACAGAAAATTGTCAGTGTCTCCAAGGGAATCGAGGAGCATACCCTGATGACCCAGGCACAGATCATCGAAGACGAGATCCCGCAGGCACAGGTGGCGGTGCTGTCCGGACCTACCCATGCGGAAGAAGTCAGCCGTGGTATTCCCACAACGATCGTGGCAGGTTCCAAGAGTAAAAGTTGTGCGGAATATGTGCAGAATCTGTTCATGAACGAAGTGTTCCGTGTCTATACCAGCCCAGATGTACTGGGAATCGAGCTGGGCGGTGCTCTGAAAAATGTGGTGGCACTGGCTGCAGGTATCGCCGACGGACTGGGTTACGGAGATAATACGAAGGCAGCGCTGATCACCAGAGGCATCACCGAGATCGCAAGACTGGGGACTGCCATGGGTGGTAATTTTGAGACTTTCTGCGGACTGACCGGTATCGGCGATCTGATCGTGACCTGTGCCAGTATGCATTCCCGCAACCGTCGTGCCGGTATCCTGATCGGACAGGGGAAGACCTACGAGGAAGCCATGAAGGAAGTGCAGATGGTGGTAGAGGGTGTGTATTCCGCCAAGGCTGCCATGGAACTTTCCAAAAAATATGATGTACAGCTGCCTATCATTGAGCAGGTGAATGAAGTATTGTTTGACGGCAAGCCTGCAGATCAGGCGGTAAAGGAACTGATGCTTCGAGACAAGAAACTGGAAGTATCCCATTTGCCCTGGCCGGAAGAATAGACCCGGAGGCGGCTTCCGACGGCAGTAAAATTTAAGTGTTGACAGAAAAAAGCAAACTGGCTATAATGAGCTCATGTTTAGCGCAAACATATTATAAGAAGAATGCAATGAAGGGAAGAAGTACTGTTCCTCCACTTCTGACAGAGAGCAGCCGGCAGGTGAGAGGCGCACAGAAGCAGAGCAGGAATACATCCCGGAGCAGCCGGTGGAAAGAGAAGGATCGGAAAATCCCAATCGAGTAGATCAGGACGGCAGGCACCGATATCGGCCGGAGTATTGATAGATACTTACTGAGCTGTCAGATGTGAGTCTGGCAGGAACATTAGGTGGTAACACGAGTTGATTAAGCTCGTCCTTTTGAAAAAAGGGGCGGGCTTTTTTTGTGTCTTTGGAGCCGGTTCCCGAGAAGGTAAAAGGCATACAAAGGAATCAGTAAAGGAGAAAAAGAAAATGACAGTATTTGACGAGTTGAAAGCAAGAGGACTGCTGGCACAGCTGACAGATGAAGAGGAGATCAAGGAACTGATCAATAATGGAAAAGCTACCTTCTACATCGGTTTTGACCCTACCGCAGACAGCCTTCATGTAGGCCACTTCATGGCATTGTGCCTGATGAAGAGAATGCAGATGGCAGGTAATAAGCCCATTGCACTGATTGGTGGTGGTACTGCAATGATCGGTGACCCTTCCGGCAGAAGCGATATGCGTACCATGATGACCAAGGAGACCATTCAGCATAATGTAGACTGCTTCAAGAAGCAAATGAGCCGCTTCATTGATTTTAGTGATGGTAAGGCACTGATGGTCAACAATGCGGACTGGCTGTTAAATCTGAATTATGTGGAACTGTTAAGAGACGTGGGAGCACACTTCAGTGTCAACCGTATGCTGACTGCAGAGTGCTACAAGCAGAGAATGGAGAAGGGATTAAGCTTCTTAGAGTTCAACTATATGATCATGCAGAGCTTTGATTTCCTGACCTTATACCAGAAATACGGCTGTAACATGCAGTTCGGCGGTGACGACCAGTGGAGCAACATGCTGGGCGGTACCGAGCTGATCCGCAGAAAGCTGGGCAAGGATGCTTATGCCATGACCATCACACTGCTTCTGAATTCCGAAGGTAAGAAGATGGGTAAGACCCAGAAGGGTGCCGTATGGCTGGATCCCAACAAGACGACTCCTTTCGAGTTCTACCAGTACTGGAGAAACGTGGCGGATGCCGATGTTTTAAAATGTCTGCGCATGCTGACCTTCCTTCCCCTGGAGCAGATCGACGAGATGGACAAATGGGAAGGCAGCCAGCTGAACCAGGCGAAGGAGATCCTGGCATACGAACTGACCAATCTGGTACACGGCGAGGAAGAAGCAAAGAAGGCACAGGAGAGTGCAAGAGCACTGTTTACCGGTGGCAATGCCGCAGAAATGCCCACCAGTGAGCTGACAGAGGCTGACTTTACCGATGGTAAGATCGATATTCTCGGCATTCTGGTAAAATCCGGACTGTCCGCATCCCGCAGCGAAGCAAGACGTGCCGTAGAACAGGGCGGCGTTGTCGTAGCAGATGAGAAAGTTACGGATGTGAAGACCGCATACGCTCCCGAGCAGTTCGACGGAGAGGGACTGGTAGTACGCAGAGGCAAGAAGAATTTCAAGAGAGTCGTAATGAAATAATGAGCCTCAGGGAACAACAGACGGCTGCGAAGCGGAGATTGGTTTTTCCCGGATTATGACACAGTGAAATTAAGATGGGATCTTTCACGGAAAACAGTGAGAGATCCTATTTTTATTGTGATTTTTCTTGCATTTATCAGTACGGTATGGTTTAATATGGTTAGTATGTTAAAAAAATATCAAAAGGCGGTAATGTGATATGAGCAGCATGAGAGGGATCGATACTCCGGTAAGACAGCGGAGAAGAAGGGTGTTCAGGGAAGTGGCCAATCTGGCTTACAATTCCAAGAATCTGAAGGATGATATGGAGGCACTGCCTTATAAGATCGTTGATTATGAAGAGTCGGAGTTCTGGGAGAGCGTTTACCGTGACAGAGCGATCATCCGTGAGCGCATCCGTCTGGCCATGGGTATGAGTTTACGTCCGGAGAACCGTGAGCGTCCCGGTCATCTGACAGAAGGTCTGGAAGAGAGTAATATTGACGAAAAATATTATGAGCCCCCTCTGATGCAGGTCATTCCTTCGGCATGTAATGCCTGCCCGGAGAACCGTTATGAGGTGACCAGTTCCTGCATGGGCTGTCTGGCACATCCCTGTCAGAGTGTCTGCCCCAAGGGTGCGATTTCCATGAAAAACGGAAAATCCGTCATTGATCAGGACAAATGCATCAAGTGCGGAAAATGCCGCGAGATCTGCCCCTATGATGCCATCTGTCATAAAGAGCGTCCCTGTAAGGCAGCCTGCGGTGTGGCGGCCATCAAGTCGGATCATGTGGGAAGAGCGGTTATCGATAATGAAAAATGTGTGTCCTGCGGTCAGTGTATGGTAAGCTGCCCGTTTGGTGCGATTGCCGATAAATCCCAGATCTTCCAGCTGATCCGTGCCATGCAGTCCGGACGTAAGATCATTGCACAGGTAGCACCGGCATTTGCGGGACAGTTCGGTCCCAAGGTGACACCGGAAATGTTCAAGACAGCACTGAAGGAACTGGGCTTTGCGGATGTCTACGAGACCGCCCTGGGTGCGGATATGGGATGTATGGCGGAAGCGGAGCATTATGTGAAGGAAGTGGCCACCGGCAAGCAGCAGTTTGCCCTGACCTCCTGTTGTCCTTCCTGGTCCGTGATGGCGAAGAACCTCTTCCCGGAGACTATTGACAAGATCAGCAACGAACTGACCCCTATGGTAGCTACTGCCCGTCTGATCAAGCAGGAGCACCCGGATGCTTCTGTGGTATTCATCGGGCCCTGCGCTTCCAAGAAGCTGGAAGCTAGCAGACGTACCGTTCGTTCCGATGTAGACTTTGTCATTACCTTCGAGGAACTGACCGGCATGTTCGAGGCTAAGGGAATTCTGTTAGATGAGATCAAGGCCATGGATGAGATGAAAGATGCTACTGCAGCCGGAAGAGGTTACGGTGTGGCAGGCGGTGTAGCCAATGCCATCAAGGACTGTATCGAGAAATATTATCCCGGCACGCCGGTGAATATCCAGCATGCGGAAAGTCTGGCGGAATGTAAAAAAGCCCTGCTACTCGCCAAGGCCGGCAAGATGAACGGCTGTCTGATAGAGGGCATGGCCTGTCCGGGAGGCTGTGTTGCCGGAGCCGGCACCAACATCGCCATCCCCGTAGCTGCAAGAGCCGTGGACAAGTTCAAGAACGAAGCGGAGAAAAAAGTACCTGATGAAAGTGTGGATCAGGAAATGGTGGAACTGGAAAAAGAATAAAACGAAATGCTATAAGAAAAGCGCCGGATCTGTGATGATCCGGCGCTTTTGTGTATATTTGGTTATTATTCTTTATAGAAGAGAGAGTAATGTACGTAAGGAATTTCAGTAAATCCTCGTTCTTTCAGCTCGATAATATATTCCGGAAATGTATCATCCACTATGTAGTAATAGCCGTCTTCAATGGGACCCAGGCAGGAACAATGAACGTATCCGTCTTCCACAAATGTATTATCCAGAGTGATCCCCAGATCATAAGGGGACTTCAGGCAACTGAGAGCATAGACCACGGGAGGGATTGCTGTCTGGACTCCCTTTTCTCCGTAGTCCGGATGTTAGTCAATAAAGGAAATAGCCTCTGACTGTAAATTGAAAAACAGTCGCATGGGATAGGTCTCCAGAGTATAGTGTCCCATATAGTAGTAATTGGAAAAACATAGAAAAAATACAGTATAGGCCAGGAGCAGTGCACCCTTTCCCACGTAATCCATCCATTTCTTCGGAAGCGGAAAAATGAAAGAAACTGCATCAATGATAAATATTACCATAGCAAAAAAGGAAACATTTAACTGTGTCAGGCAGGTATAAATATGTGACATTACATACAATATGGAAAGCGCCCACAAGAGCAAAAACAGTTTCAGATCCATTTCCCGTTTGCGAATGGAGATCACCAGCAGATAAATACAATGGAAGAACCCGATAATTACCAGAGGAATGGAGATCCAGTAAAGATTGGAGAACTTCGGGATCGAGTTGTAAGCCCAGATATCACTGGTGAACATCGTTACGATCGCACTTTTGAGATTGGAAAACGAAAAAGATCCCAACTCTCCGACACGGTATCCGGGAAGCTTTGTAAGGGTAAAGGGTCCCACCTGCATTTCGGGGAGATCCCACAGATTGATCAACTGGATCGCAATCAGCGGTGAAGCCAGAAGTCCCATGGGAATTCCCAGAACCACCCACCTTTTAAAAGAAAACTTTTTAACTACAAGAGTGTAGAAAAAGCTCAGAACAAGAAAAGACGGCAGTATGAGATAAGAGAGGGAATAAGTGTATAAAACAATTCCTCCGGTAACTCCGGCCAATACATAATATCGATATTTTTCTGATTGTATTGCACGGAGAAAACAATAAAGAAATACTGTGGAAGTCCCGAGAATCGGATGACAATCCATACCCAGCCTTGAAGATAAAATGAGGAAGGGCAGAATAGTCATCAGATATCCTCCGGCAATTGCCAGATAAGGTCTTTCCGGATAGAGTCTGCGGATGATCAGCATAGCAAAGATCACAGCCAGCAGGGAGTAGAAAATGTTTGTCACCCGGAATAAAAAGCTGTGAAAGCCAAACAGACGGAACAGCAAAGCAGTCGTATAAATGCACAGGGCACTCTGACCGCCGCCACCGAAGTTGGTTAACAGGAGAGGATAACTTTTAAAATAACGATCCACACCGTACTGTGACAGACACCAGGCATCGTATGCCATACCGGCCTCATCAATGTGGACACCGGAAGGGAGAGTGGTAATTCTCCAGAAACGGGTTATGACAAACAGCATGGCCAGAACTGCCAGCAATACATAGGGCATGTATTTGGATGACTGCTCTAAAATTTTTTTCTTCATAAAACCTCCTAAGATGGTATTTTCGAAGATATTATAACACTAATACCTGCAATTTTATATTGTTATTTTGAAAAAAATACTTTAAAATAGCGTGGAGAACTTTTAGGAGAAAGAGAACTATGAACATTCAGGACAGTATTATATTTTTTATGGAAATTTTGGGGACCATTGCTTTTGCGGCATCCGGAGCAATGGTAGGAATCCGGAAACGGATGGATATTTTCGGCATCTGCGTGCTGGGCGTAGTGACGGCTGTGGGCGGAGGTATGACCAGGGATGTGATCCTGGGGAAACTCCCTTCGGCGTTGGAGAAACCGGTGTATGTTGTGGTATCGGTGATTACGTCACTGGCTATTTTTATCCTGCTTTATATCAAACAGGATCTCTTAAGTGGCAGGCTGGGAACTTTTTATGATAAGGCCATGCTGATCATGGACTCCGTCGGACTGGGAATCTTTACTTCTCTGGGCGTGATGTCAGGCATTGACAACGGTTATCGTGACAATGCTTTTTTACTGGTATTTATCGGCATGCTCACCGGTGTGGGCGGCGGTCTGATGCGTGATGTGATGGCAGGAGAGGAACCGTACATTTTTGTAAAGCATATTTATGCCTGTGCCTCTCTGGTGGGCGGTATCTGCTGTGTCTGGCTGTATCGCAGTATCGGCCGACTTCCGGCGGTATTTATCGCTGCCTTTGTAGTCATGGCGATCCGGTTTCTGGCGGCACATTTCAGGTGGAATCTGCCCCATCCGAAAACCTTGTCTTAACTGTTGCAGTTTTTGAAAAAAGGCGGTAGAATAAGGAAGTGGTTCTGCCTTTTAGAGAGAGGGCAAACAGGAATATATAAGCAGGAAAACGCATACCGGAAGGAACAGGCCGGATACGGATTGCCTGCGGAAATGAGGAGAAAATGACAAAAATCAGAACAAGATACGCACCCAGCCCTACCGGTAAGATGCACGTAGGTAATCTGCGGTCCGCATTATATGAATTTTTGATTGCAAAGCATGCCGGCGGAGATTTTATGCTCCGTATCGAGGATACGGATCAGGAGCGTTATGTGGAAGGCGCTACCGAGATCATCTATCGTACCCTGGAGAAGACCGGACTGGTACATGACGAAGGCCCGGACAAGGACGGTGGATATGGTCCTTATGTGCAGAGCGAACGTATGAAAACCGGTATCTATATGAAATATGCCAAGGAATTGATCGATAAGGGAGAAGCTTATTACTGCTTCTGTGACAAGGAGAGACTGGCTTCCCTGAAGACCGAGGTCGTGGACGGTAAGGAAATCACCGTATATGACAAGCACTGCCTGTCCCTGTCCAAGGAAGAGATCGAGGCAAACCTTGCTGCAGGCAAGCCGTTTGTTATCCGTCAGGACAATCCCAAGGAAGGCACCACGACTTTCCATGATGAGTTATACGGAGATATTACTGTAGACAATTCCCAGCTGGACGACATGATCCTGATCAAATCCGACGGCTATCCTACTTACAACTTTGCCAACGTAGTAGACGACCATACCATGAACATTACTCACGTGGTACGAGGCAACGAATATCTGTCCTCATCCCCGAAGTATGTACGTCTGTATGAGGCTTTCGGCTGGCAGGTACCGGTGTATATCCATCTGCCTCTGATCACCGATGAGAACCACAAAAAGCTGTCCAAGAGAAGCGGACATGCATCCTTTGAGGATCTGATCGATCAGGGATTCATTACCGAGGCTATCGTGAATTATGTGGCACTGTTAGGATGGAGCCCGGAGGACAATCGTGAGATCTTCTCCCTGGACGAACTGATCAAGGAGTTCGATTACCATCGTATCAGCAAGTCTCCCGCAGTCTTTGATATCGTAAAGCTGCGCTGGATGAACGGTGAATATCTGAAGGCTATGGATTTCGACAAGTTCTATGAGATGGCAGAGCCTTATCTGAAGGAAGCAATCCATAAACCTCTGGATCTGAAGAAGATCGCAGCCATGGTAAAGACCAGAATCGAAGTATTTCCGGATATTGCCGGACTGGTAGATTTTTTCGAGGAGCTTCCGGAATATGACGTGGCAATGTACACGCACAAGAAGATGAAAACTACCGCAGAGACTTCTCTGGAGGTATTAAAAGATCTGCTTCCGATCCTGGAAGCACAGGAGGATTACAGCAATGACGGGCTGTATCAGACTCTTGTAAAATATGTGGAAGAGAAGGGCTGTAAGAACGGCTATGTGATGTGGCCAATCCGTACTGCGGTATCCGGTAAGCAGATGACTCCTGCCGGTGCAACGGAGATCATGGAAGTTCTGGGCAAAGAGGAATCTCTTGCAAGAATCCGCAAAGGAATCGAATTATTACAGGCGAATGTCTGATCTGACAAGCTGCAATCCCTCCCAACGGGAGGCTGTCACGTTCGGAGAGGGGCCGCTGTTATTACTGGCGGGCCCCGGCTCCGGCAAGACATTTACCATCACCCAGAGGATTCTGTATCTGATCCGGGAACGCCGGATTGCCCCGGAGAAGCTTCTGGTGATCACCTTTACCAGAGAAGCGGCTCTATCCATGAGGCAGCGCTTTGCGCAGATCTCTCCACAGGAAGCACATACCGTCAATTTTGGAACATTTCATTCTGTTTTCTATCAAATCCTGCTTAAGTCAGGCAGAATTTCATCAGGCAATATTTTAAACGACAGACAAAAAAGAGATCTTATCCTTCCCATTCTGAAGAAAACAACAGACTGTAAAAACAGATCCGCAGCGGAAGCAACGGAACTTGTCGGCAATTATCTTGCAGCCATCGGTTATTACAAAAATACCGGTGATATCGAGAGCAGCAGAAAGAAGCTTCCGGAAGAGGAAAAACAATATTTTCCCCGGATTTATGAAGCTTATGAGGAGGCGAGAAAAAATACCGGAGGCCTTGATTTTGATGATATGCTGAAGGAATGTGAGGAGTTTCTGCAAAGGGATTCCGAACAGCGTACTTACTGGCAGAACCGGTTTGAATAT
>JBNMJR010000091.1:0-9302 GCA_050873925.1 Acetatifactor sp. | reverse complement strand
GTATCAAGATGCTGAAGGAGGCAGGTGCAGACGCCGCAGTCCTGAAGCTGAAGAGCCTGGAAGCTTTCGAAAAGGTAGCCGACGGTCAGGCCACCACCATTCTGCTCCCCGCAGAACTGCAGGGCATTGCCAGCGTGGCAGAGACCTTCAAGGCAGCTGCAGGCAAAAAGGCAGAATAAGTAAACTGAAAAACGATAAACCATGGTCACCCTTCGGAGAAGACGAAGGGTGACTTTTTTACGCCGTATTCACGGGAAACTGTAATCAGGGATAAAGGCGAGGGGTTGAAAAACACGGAATAATGAAGTATATTGGTTACATATAGCTTGTTACAGGCAACGCCTGTAACAGGGATATCAATGGACAAAATCAGAAAACAGAGGCTGTGGGCGCAAGGCTTAAAGGCTTCGGAAAAGAGGAGTATTATGGATTTAAAGGGACGCGATTTTTTGAAATTACTGGACTTTACACCGGAAGAGATCGAATATCTGCTGGATCTGGCAGCAGACCTGAAAGATAAGAAGAAAAAGGGAATCCCCGTAGATACTCTCCGAGGCAAGAATGTAGCTCTGATCTTCGAGAAGACCAGCACCCGTACCAGATGTGCTTTTGAAGTGGCAGCCCATGATCTGGGAATGGGAACGACTTATCTGGATCCCACCGGATCCCAGATCGGCAAAAAGGAAAGCATTGCCGATACCGCAAGAGTACTGGCAGGCATGTTCGAGGGTATCGAATATCGTGGCTTCGGACAGGATATCGTGGAGGAGCTGGCAAAATATTCCAAGGTTCCCGTATGGAACGGCCTGACCAACGAATTCCATCCCACCCAGATGCTGGCAGACCTTCTGACCATCCGTGAGCATTTCGGACGTCTGAAGGGAATCCGTATGACTTACATGGGTGATGCCCGTTACAACATGGGCAACTCTCTGATGGTAGCCTGCGCGAAGATGGGTATGCACTTTACCGCATGTACCACCACAAAATATTTCCCGGCAAAGGAACTGGTAGCGGAGTGTGAGGCCATTGCGGCTCAGACCGGCGGCAGCATCACTCTGACCGAGGATGTGAAGGCAGGCACGAAGGATGTGGATGTGATCTACACCGATGTGTGGGTATCCATGGGTGAGCCCGACGAAGTATGGACCGAGCGTATTAAGGAGCTGTCTCCTTATCAGGTGAATAAGGCAGTTATGGACAATGCCGGAGAGCAGGCCATTTTCATGCACTGTCTCCCTGCATTCCATGATCTGAAGACCAAGATCGGTGCACAGATGGGTGAACGCTTCGGCATCACCGAGATGGAAGTCACCGATGAAGTATTTGAATCCGGACAGTCTCTGGTATTCGAAGAGGCAGAAAATCGTATGCATACGATCAAGGCAGTGATGGCGGCAACTTTATGAGTATGAAAGCAAAGATCTTAGAGCTCCTTCGGGAAAAGAAGGAGCGGGTGGCAGCAGGAGCACCGGAAAGCGAGGCCTATGTCTCCGGGCAGGAGCTCTGCGAGCAGTTCGGCGTATCGAGAACTGCGGTATGGAAAGCCATCGGACAACTGAAAAAAGAAGGCTATATTATTGAGGCGGTACAGAACCGCGGCTACCGTCTGCTGGATCAGGCGGAGGAAGTCTACAACCAGGCGGACATCCAGAGCAGATTAAAGACGAAATGGGTGGCACATCCCTTGCTTTTTTTCGACACCATTGATTCCACCAATATCCGCGCCAAACTGGAAGCGGAACAGGGCGCGGAGAGCGGACTTTTAGTCGTGGCGGATATGCAGAGTGCGGGCCGCGGCAGAAGAGGCCGGGGTTGGGAGAGCCCCGCGGGGACAAACATTTATTATACCCTGATGTTAAAACCCGATTTCTCATCGGACTGCGCACCGATGCTGACGCTGGTCATGGCATTGGCGGTAGCGAAGGGCATCCGGCAGACACTGCGCCGTGACAGCGAAGAGGCGGCAGCCAAAGTCGGCATCAAGTGGCCCAACGATATTGTGGTGGACGGTAAAAAGGTCTGCGGCATTCTCACGGAGATGAGCATGGAGCAGGGGTACATCCAGCACATCGTGATCGGTGTGGGCATCAATGTGCGCAAACAGGAATTCCCGGAGGAGATCAGAGACCGGGCGGCAGCCATTGACGAACAGTGCGGCTTCCGCATCTCCCGCAGTCAGCTGATCGCGGACATTATGGAAGCCTTCGAGGAAGATTATGAGATCTTTTTACAGACCCATGATCTGAAAGGCCTGCGGGCATCCTATGCAGAACTGCTGGTAAATCAGGACAGAGAAGTCTGCGTGCTGGATCCCAAGGGAGAATACCGGGGCATTGCCAGAGGCATCAACGATCAGGGAGAGCTCCTGGTGGAGAGAGCGGACGGCACCGTGGAGGAAGTCTATGCCGGAGAGGTATCGGTCCGCGGCATTTACGGGTACGTGTAGTATTCCTGCGGCGGCAGGAGTCGGAACGGACAGCCCGGATAAAAAGTTTGGAAAAGTTTGGGATAGAAAAGAGACAGAACAGGATATAGAACTATGGACGAGAACAAGATCGTACTCTGCGGCGCCAACGCCTATGAGAAGAAATATTATTTTAACGAAGAACAATTCAAGATGATCCCGGATTCCATCAAGCAGGAGCTGCATGTGATCTGCGTGCTCTTCACCGAGGAAGTGGGCGGTGTCTTTACCATTGCTTTTGAAGAGGATGGAAATGTGGTCATGGAGACCAATGCGGATGACGATGACATCTATTATGATGAGATATCTTCCGGACTGCTGATCTCTGAGATCCGCCGGAACAGACAGGAGCTTTTCGAGTCTCTGAGTCTGTATTACCGCGTGTTTATCAAAAAAGAAGATGTATCCGCATTGCTGGATGAGGAGGACGAGAAATGATTTTTGTCATTGATGTAGGCAATACGAATATGACCATGGGTGTCTTTCAGGGGAAAAAACTGGCAGCCACCTTCCGGATCATGACGAAGACCCCAAGAACCTCAGATGAATACGGTATTATGATCACCCAGCTGTTAAAAAATAACGGTATCGAAGTGACGGACATCGAGGGAACCATTATTGCCAGCGTGGTGCCGGATGTGATGCATTCCCTGACCAGTTCCGTCATCCGTTACCTCAGGACAAAGCCGCTGATCGTGGGCCCCGGTGTGAAGAGCGGCATCAAGGTCGCTACCGAGGATCCCCGGGCTATCGGTGCGGACCGTATCGTGGATGCGGTGGCAGCTTATGTGAAATACGGTGGACCGGTGCTGGTACTGGATTTCGGCACGGCGACCACTTATGACCTGATTACGGAGGACGGACGTTTTACCGCGGGGATCACTGCTCCCGGTATCCGGATCAGCTCGGAGGCTCTGTGGAAGGAGACGGCGAAGCTGCCGAATATCGAGATACGCAAGCCGAAGTCGATCCTGGCGCAGGAGACCATTACCAGTATGCAGGCGGGACTGATGTACGGCCAGATCGGCCAGACGGAATACATTATCCGCAAGGTAAAAGAAGAGAGCGGACTTACGGATCTGAAGGTCGTGGCCACCGGAGGACTGGGCCGTGTCATCGCGGATGAGACCGACAGCATTGATATCTATGACAGTTCGCTGACACTGGACGGACTGCGGATCATCTACGACAAGAACAGACGTTGATAGGGGAATGACATGACAAAGCTGGAAAAAGCAGCAACAAAGATTATGGCAGCCATCGGAACAGCAGTAATGCTGTTCCTGCTGTTTTATTCCTGGAAATATACGAAAAGACTGGTGGAGCCGGAATATTATCTGGACGAAAAAGACAGTATCCTCCGGAATGCTCTTCTCGGCGTAGTGCTGGTGACGGTGTGCAGTGTGCTGTCGGGAGTGATGAAAAAGATCCCGGCGTGGGTATTGCATCTGCTGGCTGTGCTGGGAGCCGTGGCAGCGGCAGGATTCGGGATAAGACTTGCGAGAGCCGCCGGGGCGGTAAGCATTGCGGACCAGTATTATGTGCAGAGGGCAGCCATGGCGCTGGCGGACGGCGATGCGGAATGGGTGCTTTCACAGGATTACTATGGGATCTATCCGTTTCAGCTGGGACTGGCGGAGTTTTTTTCCTTTTTCTTCCGGGTGGCAGGATCCACGGAACTGATCGTGATCCAGCAGGTACAGGCAGTCTGCGGAGGCATCACGTTGTATGTGGGATTCCGGATCGTGCGGGAACTGTCGGGGAGCCGGGCGGCAGAATTGTTGTATCTTGTGGCGGAGCTTTTGTTCCTGCCGGTGTATGGTTATGCTTTGTTTATCTATGGCGAGAGCATCGGAACCTGTAGCGTGATGTGTGCCATCTGGTGCTACCTGATCGCCAATCGCCCGGAAGGAAAGGGATGGCAGAAGGCTCTGCTGTGGGCCGCCGTTGCACTGTTCATGGGACTGGCTTATGTGTCCAGAAATGTACTTCTGGTGGTATGGATCGCCATGGTCATCATGCAGATCCTGGTGCTGCTTCGCAGTAAAAAGTGGCAGGGGCTGCCGGCGCTCTGCGTGGTACTGGCAGTCATGTTGTTGGGAAAAACGGTTCTCTGTCATATGGCGGAAGGACAGCTTGACCGGGAATATGGTTCCGGAGCCCCGTATGTGCTGTGGGTGGCCATGGGAATGCAGGAGAATCCGGATGCGTTAAAGGGACCGGGAACCTATAATGACTATAATCTGGACACTTATCTGCAGGCCGGGTATGACAGTAGAGAGGCAGCAGAGGTGGCAAAAGGCGATATCAGACAGTGTCTGGCAAAATGGCGGGAGGATCCCGCGGCAGCTGTCACATTTCTCAAAGAAAAGCTGCTGATCCAGTGGATCGAGCCGACCTATTGCAGTTTTAACCAGACCAGATACCGGCACCGGCCGGAAGTGTGGGTGGAAGACCTCTATTCCGGACAGGTCAATGAAAAAATAATGGATTTTCTGAACCGGTACCAGTCGGTGGTGTATCTGGCGGTTTTCGGGTATTATTTGAGAATCCTGCTGGGAAAACCAAAAGGGGTGCAGATCCTTCCGGGCATCATTTTTCTGGGCGGATTCTTCATCACGATCCTCTGGGAGGCCAAGAGCAGATACGTGTATCCGTATATTGTGATGATCCTGCCCTGCGCGGCATGCAGCATGGATTACTATGGGGCGTTGCTGGGAAAAGGATGGAAAGCGGCAGCGGGACGGATCCGAAGTGCGATACAAAAGTAGAAGAACAGGGAAAAGTATATGGAAAAAATAGAGAAAATGGCCGTAAGGATCATGGCTGTTCTGGGAATTGCCGTTATGTTGTTTTTAACGTTTTATTCCTGGAGATATACAAAGCGGATATTTCCTTCCGATTTTTTTCAGGATGAAAAGGACAGCGTTCTGTGGAACCTGGTGTGCAGTGCAGCGGTATTGGCTGTGGCAGGTGCAGCGGCGTTGTATTTGCGCAAAGCATCGGAGAAAAGCATTCATATAGCAGCCATTCTGAGTGCGGTTGTTACGGCTTTATTTTGCCTGAAGCTTGCGCAGGATGCAGGAACCTATTGCGTGGCAGACCAGTACCAGTCTTATGCGGCGGCAGAATCTTTTTTTACAGGGGATACGGAATGGCTGCAGACAAGTGAGTATCATAAAATGTATCCGTTCCAGCTGGGACTGTCCTGGATCTATTCGCTCTTTTTCCGGATGGCAGGCCGGGCGGATGACGGCGTGATCCAGAGTGCGCAGGCGTTGTGTGCCGGAGTGATGCTGTATGCCGGATTTCGTATCGTACGGCAGTTGTCTCACAACAGGGCCGCGGAAGTATTTTACCTGCTGATGGCTATGCTGTTTGCCCCCATGTATTGCTATGTGCTGTTCATTTATGGGGAGACCATCGGAACCGGCAGCGCCATGTGTGCGGTCTGGTTCTGGCTGGAGGCAAACCGTACGGACAGGACCGCAGGGAGCAGATGGGGATATTGGGGAGCCGCTATCGCCATGCTGGCTGTGATGTATGTGGCCCGGAGCGGGTTGCTGGTAGTGTGGATCGCCATGCTGATCATGCAGCTTCTTCTGGCTGTGGAACGGAAGCAATGGAAAGGGATAGTGCCTGTCTGTGCAGCTTTCGCAGTTATGCTTTTATTTTCTCATCTGTTGGGGGTGACTGCGGAGAAGACCGTTGGAACGAAATATGATTCCGGAGCTCCGTATGTGCTGTGGGTGGCCATGGGAATGCAGGAGACAGACCCCGGGAGGCCCGGAGCGTATAATGGCTATAATGTGGTGACCTATGAGAAAACAGAGGGGAATCCCACGGAAGCCGCTGCTATTGCGGAAGAATATATTGCCCAGAGATGGCAGGAGTGGAGGCAGCATCCGACACAGATGTCCCGGTTTATCAGAGAAAAAATGCTGTGTCAATGGATCGAACCGACCTATGGCGGATTCAAGGAGACCAATTATTTCGAGGAGCTCAAACCGTGGATCGACCGGTGCTATAACGGAGAGTGGAATACCCGGCTGCTTACGTTTTTAAATCGTTATCAGGCAGTGGTGTATCTGTCTGTCCTGGGATATTTTCTGATGATATTTACGGGAAAACTGGAAGGGGAACAGATTCTTCCCGGAATTATTCTGTTGGGCGGATTTTTCTTTACCATGATCTGGGAGGCCAAGAGCAGATATGTGTATCCGTATATCGTTCTGATCCTGCCCTGTGCGGCGTACAGTATTGCGTATTACAGCGGACTTATGACAGAGCGGTTGAAAAGGATGGTAAGCGCCATCCACGGAAGAAAACAGAAACAAAAAGAAATAGGAAAGACAGCATGAAAAAATTACAGATCGGCAATGTGACACTGGACAATCCTGTGATCCTGGCACCCATGGCGGGAGTATCCGACCTGCCGTTCCGTCTGCTTTGCAGGGAGATGGGGGCGGCACTGGTGTGCATGGAGATGGTCAGTGCCAAAGCCATATATTATAACAATAAAAATACGGACAGCCTCATGGAGATCCATCCGGATGAAGTGCCGGCGTCCCTGCAACTGTTCGGTTCCGACCCGCAGATCCTTGCGGAGATGGCAAAACGGATCGAGGAGCGCCCGTTTTCCATTCTGGACCTGAACATGGGGTGCCCTGTGCCGAAGGTCGTGAACAACGGCGAAGGCTCCGCACTGATGAAAGATCCCAAGCTGGTGGAACAGATCCTGACGGCACTGGTAAAAGCTACCTGCAAGCCGGTGACAGTGAAGATCCGCAAGGGCTTCGATGATGATCATGTCAATGCCGTGGAGATTGCGAAGATCGCGGAAGCCTGCGGCGTGGCGGCGGTAGCGGTGCACGGACGGACGAGAGCCCAGTATTACAGCGGACAGGCGGACTGGGACATTATCGCACAGGTAAAAAATGCGGTGAAGATCCCTGTCATCGGCAACGGTGATGTGGACAGCCCGGAGAAAGCGAAGGCTATTCTGGAACAGACCGGCTGCGACGGCGTGATGATCGGCCGGGCAGCAGAGGGCAATCCCTGGATCTTCCGGGAGGTGGTATCGTATCTTACGGACGGCACGATCCCGGCGCGCCCCACGAATCGGGAGAAGCGGGAACTGATCCTGCGTCATGCGGCACTGCAGCTGGAATACAAGGGAGAGTACACCGGCGTCCGGGAGATGCGCAAGCACCTGTCCTGGTATACGGTGGGAATGCCCCATTCCGCTCATTTCCGCCAGACCATCAATACCATGGAGAAGATGGACGAACTGATCCGGGGCGTGCAGGAAATTTTCCCGGACGAGGAGTAGCTAACTTTCCCATATGTGCATGGTGATGACCTGCAGAACATCGGGCATATAATTCCCCATGCTGCATACACTGTAGCATGGACACTATTTTGTATCTCTATCCGGCACGAAGATCGGTGACGTGCGAGACACTGCCGGAGGAAAAAGCGGTACTGCACCGGGGAAAACTGAAGAAATTTTTGCCTTTCCTGTGGAAAACGGGAGAATGTCGGCAGATGTCGGTGACCGTGAGCCGGACGGATTATTTTTTTCCGGATTATCATCTGGTCAGGGTGGCGGTAGCCGGAACGGAAGGCATGGACTATGAACAGGCGGAGCAGGAGTCCACGGAGCTATTGCTCCGGGAACAATTACAGGAACTGACAGAGGATCCGGACCACACTTACGTGGTGTGCCGCGAGCCTCTTTCTTTTTATTTCGGAAGGGAATTCCGGGAATATTTACAGCAGGACTGGATCGAGCATCTGCTGCACTATGGGGAGGGACCGGACGGCTGCCCTCTATGGCCGGATCTGATCCTGCTGGGGAGAAATCCGTATCTGCCCTATGTCATGCTCCGGTATGCCGTGGGATTACGCAGTGTGAAATGGTATCTCACGGCGAGGGAGTACCGGGAGGAGGAAGAGTGGCTGACCGGGGAACTGGGGGACGAATACGGCCTGATCCCGGAGATCCGGATGCTTGCGGAAAATGCGGACTACGGGAGAGTGCGGTTGCAGGAGTCAAAACCCTGTGTGGTACTGGATTTTTGCGACAGTGAAAAGGTCTACGGCGGCGGACTGGCGGCAGGCAGCATCTGGCTGGATTTTCCGGCATCGGAGGACAAGGAGCACCGGGCGCTGGTACAATGTCCGCAGATCCGTTATTTTTCCATGAAAAAAGAGTGGAAAGACCCTCGAAAAGCCCGGGAATACCTTGACACCATCAGTAAAAATGGGTATAATAACTCGGTTGATTAGGCTAGTATAGTTGCCGGGAGTGTCGGCAGTACAAAATATAGAAAACAGGAAGGTGCGGTATCATGCAGGAAAAGAAAAACATTTTGACCTACGAAGGCCTCAGAAAATATGAGGAAGAGTTACACGATCTGAAGGTGGTAAAGCGTCAGGAAGTAGCCCAGAAGATCAAGGAAGCAAGAGAGCAGGGAGACCTGTCCGAGAACGCTGAGTACGATGCAGCGAAGGATGAGCAGAGAGACATCGAAGCCCGTATCGAAGAACTGGAGAAGATCCTGAAGAACGCAGAAGTCGTTGTAGAGGATGAGGTAGATCTGGACAAGATCAACATCGGATGTATCGTTAAGATCCTGGATGTGGAGTACAGTGAAGAACTGGATTACAAGATCGTAGGTTCCACCGAGGCCAACAGCTTAAAGGGCAAGATCTCCAACGAGAGTCCCGTAGGTAAGGCTCTGATCGGACATAAGGTCGGCGATACCGTAGAAGTAGAGACACCCGCAGGTGTATTCGCGTATAAGATTCTGGAGATCCAGAGAAGTAACGT
>JBNMJR010000090.1:0-9389 GCA_050873925.1 Acetatifactor sp. | reverse complement strand
TCCTTAACCTCAGCGACTTCTTCCTTCTTCTCCGGAACGGGTTCCGGCGTCTCCTCTTCTGCGTGGTAGTTCCTGGTCTTCTCCAGTTCCAGTACTGCACCGGTTACCTGTGCGATCTCAGATGCGCTCTCTGCAGACTTGATAATATCATCCAGAGAATAATCGGACAGAACGATCAGGGTAAAGTCCTTATCGAACTTCTCATCCTCCACATCCTGTGCGCTGGGCATGGATACGATGATCTCACCTTTTTCCTCCACTGCCTTGAATACCAGAAAAGCTCTTGCGGCCTTCAGGATACAGCTTTCCTGTACCACTACGTTGATGCCGTATACATTTTTACCCTGCTTCATAGCCTCTTTGATCACGCGGATCTGGCTGTCTTCAAAAGCAATATCATTCCACTTTTCATTGCCATCTGCGCCGGACTCTGTTGCAGGTGCAGCAGCTGCAGCTGCGGGAGCCTCTTCCTTTGCAGCGGGTGCTTCCTCTGTCTTGCCACCGTTTAAAATATCATTCAGGGCCTTGATCAGATTCTCATTGTCATTGGTTCCCTCGTCAGAAGTCTCCTGAATATTGTTCTTGTACTCCTCCAGAGCATCCAGGCACTGGAACAATACATCAATCATTTCCGGTTTTACCTTAATGTTGCCGTTACGTACTTCCGAGAACACATTCTCCATGTCATGGGTCAGGTTCTGCATACGCTTATAGCCCATGGTTCCTGCCATTCCCTTCAGGGAATGTGCGGCACGGAATATCTCATTGATATTGTCCATGTTCTCAGGGTCTGACTCCAGTTCCAGAATCTGTGTGTTCAGGTTCTGCAGATGTTCATTTGTTTCATCCAGAAAAATCTCAAGATATTGGCTTACGTCCATCTCTTCCTCCATTCTGCCGGTCACGGTATTGCCGGAAACGGCATCTATTGCTTACTACTTTACTACTCCTACATGCAGTATGATCTCCTGGGCGATCTGATCTAACGGCACTACCTGATCTGCCAGCCCGGCTGCGATAATACTCTTAGGCATTCCAAATACTACGCTGGTATCCTGATCCTGTGCGATCACATAGGACTTTTTGGATTTCTTCAGTTTCCCGATTCCTTCCGTTCCGTCCGCTCCCATTCCCGTCATCACGGCACAGACAACCGAATCAAAACGGCTATTCTGCAAGGACTCATACATATAATTGGCACAGGGTCTGACACCTTCCCTGTAAGGTTCCTCCGACAGATGCAGGGTATGGCGTCCGGCCGGAGAGGTGACGACATTAAGGTGTTTGCCGCCCATGGCAATGTAGACCCATCCCTTTTTCAGTTCTTCACCCTCTGCCGCTTCCTTTACATGAAGCTGGCTTAAGTTGTCCAGCCGCTCCGCAAGGGATGCTGTGAATCCCACCGGCATGTGCTGTACCACCAGCACCGGTGCATCCAGATTGGCCGGCAATAAGGGGATCACCGACTGAAGAGATTTCGGTCCTCCTGTGGAACTGGCAATGGCTACGATCTTGCTGCCCGACACGCTGACCGGATGATGATTGATGATCTTCATCATCTCTTTTACCGTGCCTTTTTCCTCGGTAAGCTTCACTTCCTCGGTAAACACCGGCAGTTTACTGTTCGCTACCACATTCAGTGTCCGCAAAAACTCTCTGCGAAAATTCTCACCACGACAGTCTACTGCGCTGTCCGGTTTATGTACAAAATCCAGTGCTCCCAGTTCCAGAGCATCCAGAGTGGTTCTGGCGCCTTCCTTCGTATCGGTGCTGGCCATCATCACCCGGGCGGGAATCTTGTATTTACGCAGTTCCTGTAAGAGCTGCAAACCGTTCATACGCGGCATATTCACATCCAGGACAACTGCATCGTAACTGTTTCGGCTCAACAGATCGAACGCTTCCAATCCGTCTTTTGCCCGGTCAGCCACCTGGAACCTTATGTCAGCATCTATTATATCACACAGCACTCTTCTCATGAGTGCAGAATCATCAACAACCAGTATTTTTTTTGGCATTAGTCCAATCTCTCCTTTTTACGACTCTTACGCTCTTCTTCAAAAATAAAGCGGATGATCTCTTCTCTTGTATTTACATCCAGGTTATAGTACTGTACCCGGTGTTCAAACGTCCCTTTACGGTTCTCCAGTTCTCTTACCGCCAGTACTTTACCTACCACCTCGTACTTTTTCTGTTCTCCGTCCTTCACCAGATGATAACTGCACAGGATCAGACTGCCCGGCTCGTATCGCTGTGTAGACATAAATCGCAGTCCTCCGCCGCTGATGTCCACGATCACACTGTGTTTGAGGGGAAGCCCCGGCTGCAGCTCATAAGGAGAATTTTTCTCCAGTGCCTGGATCTCTTCTTCCTCCAGATTTCTGGCGCACATATCCAGTGCGCAGCTGAAACGGTAATATTCTCTTCTCTGATATTTCCTCAGGTTGCTGGTCAGCTCCATGACCAGCACATATACGTTGTTGCTCTTGTATCGGTCTATGATCCTTGCAAAGCACTGGTAGAGGCTGTTCTCCTCGAAAAAGATCATATCGTATTCCGAATCCACCGGCAAAGGTATCAGTCTGGTCTGCTCCATGGGCATGGAGATCTCCAGGGTATCCTCCGACAGGATCTGCAGCACCCGGCTCTGATACACCTTTGCGGTATTTTCCGCTCCCTTTTCCTCCAGCCTCCGCTGCAGTGCACGGAGTTCTATTTTTGATCCTTCTTCCACAAATCTGGATAACATAAGTTCATTCCTCTCTTATCTGGACTGTTTCGTGGCTCCATTTCTCGTACCTATGATATGAGAGAAAAATGCTGCCATTCCGCGTCTGGGCTGCTGTTCCTGCGCTGTGTCATCTTCTTTTTCGCACATTCTCTCTGCGATCCTCTGATAAGCCTGGCTTGCCTTTGCTCCCGGATTCTGTATGGATACGGGCACCTGCTGCATCACCGCCTGCATGACCTGGGGGTCCTGGGGCACACATCCCATATAGATCATGGGAATCTTCAGATATCTGGTCACGACTGCATTCAGCTTGTCGAACAATACCTGACCTTCCCTGACATTGCTTACCCGGTTGGCCACCATCATCACCTTGGTGAAATCCTCCTGGAATCTCGGATGTCTGTACAGTGCCTTCAGCAGAGAATAAGAATCCGTGATGGAGGTAGGCTCCGGTGTGGTCACCAACAGCACTTCCCCGCTGGCTACCAGAAACTCCAGCACACTGTCGGAGATTCCCGCTCCGGTATCCACGATAATGATATCCGTCAGGGCATCCAGCTCCGCCAGATTCTGTATGATACAGGTCAGGGCATCTTTTCCCAGATTGGACATACCGGCAATTCCCGAACCACCGGAGATGAATCCCACTTCCATGGGGCCCCAGGTAATGATATCACTGATGCTCTTGCCCTCGTAGACCAGATCACACAGATTGTGCTTCGGTATTGCTCCGAACATGATTTCTATGTTCGCCAGTCCGAAATCCGCATCCAGAATGATCACCCGTTTGCCCATTTTGCGGAATTGAATTGCCAGATTGATGGACATATTGGATTTTCCCACGCCGCCTTTGCCGGAAGTAACGGTAATGACTCTTGCCGTAGGTCGTATTTGATTATTTGCTTTAATAATCCTCAGCTGTTCCGCCTGATCCATTTTCCCGCGCCTTTCTGTTAAAGCTTCCTTCCTCTCTATTCCTTACCTCCGAGGATCTGTTTCACCGTCTTCTGAGGATTGAACATTTCCATATCATCCGGAACATTCTGTCCACAGGTCACATACGCGATCGGTGCGTCAGTATAAAGCTTTATGTTCAGCAGATTCCCCACTGCCTCTGTTTCATCCAACTTCGTAAAGATCAGTTCAAACTTTGCGATCTTTCCGTAACAATCTGCGATCTTCTGGAGATCTCTGTATTTTGTGGTAGCGCTCAATACCAGAAAGACCTGATATTCCTCCGGTCTCTTCAGACCGCCCACCATTTCCTTCATCTTCTCCAGCTGCTCCGCATTCTGATGAGATCTCCCCGCTGTATCGATAAAAATATAATCACAGTCCCAATAATCATCAACGGCCGTCTGCAGTTCCTCCGGTGTATAGATCACACGGAAAGGCGTCTCCAGAATATTGGCATAGGTCCGTAACTGCTCCGCCGCCGCAATACGATAAGTATCCGCCGTGAGGAGGGCCACCTTTTTCTTGTCCTCCACACAATATTTTCCTGCCAGCTTGGCGATGGTAGTCGTCTTGCCCACGCCGGTCGGACCAATGAACCATACGATCCTCGGTCCGTCCTCCGCCGGAGTGATTCCTTCGGATTTTCCGAATTTCAGCACCATCTTCTGATAGATATTCGCCAGCAGATAGTCAAAAGGAAGATCCGCCTTTTTTGTCCTGGAAGCATCCTCCAGAATGCTGTTGACGTATTTCTCATCCATCTCATTGTCCAGCATTTTGTTGTACAGCAGACGGATGAACTTATCCTGCTCCGGATTCTGCTCATCCTCTTTTTCTTCCTGTTTTTCCGCTGCTGTTTCCGCTTCACTGTCAGAAGTTTCCTTCTGGTCCTCCGGTACTTTCTCCGTATTTGCAGCCACCGGTCTGCTGTTTAGCTGACTTTCCAAAAGTGTCTGCAGACTATCCAGCTTTTTTTCTATATTTTCCGTACTGTTTTTCACCGATACCGCTTTCGCCGTACCTGTCCCGGAAGCTTCCATACGATTCAGACTGTTCACCGCAGGTCTCTGTGGAGTCTCATCCTCCAGAGCAGCTGTCACCTCGATCTGCTTCGGTGACAGAAAGGAGAACAATCCTTTCTTTTTCACTTCACGGACATTCATGATCACCAGTCCGCTTCCCAATTCTTTTTTGGCAGCCTCTGTCGCCTCTGCTTCTGTTTTCCCGGTAAATTTCTTAATTATCATACTGTTCCTCGTTCCTGTGTCGGTTCAATGTGCTTAATGTCTTAAGCTGTGACCATACCCACAGACTGTAATTCCACGTTCGATTCCACTTCGTTGTAAGATACTACGACCAGATCCGGATAATAGTCCTCTGTCAGTCGTTTGAAATACATTCTTACGATCGGTGATGTCATGATAATAGGGGTTTTTCCCATGTTTTCCAGTTTTTTGATCTCTTCTCCCACCGCATTGAGGATAGCTTTGCTTCTGGCGGGATCCAGATTCAGGAAAGCTCCTGTCTCCGTCTGCTTTACGCTTCCCATGACTTCCTGCTCGATCTTGGGATCCAGCGTCAGTACACTGGTGGTCTCGTGGGAAGGGAAATACTTGGTGGAAATTGCTCTCTTTAAGCTCTGTCTCACGTACTCTGTCAGGATATCGGTATCCCTTGTCGTCGGGGCATAGTCTGCCAGAGTCTCTAAGATCGTCAACAGATCCCGGATGGAAATTCCCTCCCGCAAGAGGTTCTGCAATACTTTCTGGATCTCGCCCAGTCCCAACAGCTTGGGCACCAGTTCGTCCACCAGCGAAGGATTGTTCTCCTTGACATTGTTGATAAGGTTCTGTACATCCTGTCTGGTCAAAAGCTCCGCAATGTGCTGGCGGATGATCTCCGTCAGGTGCGTTGCAATGATGGAAGGCGGGTCTACTACCGTATAACCCAGGCTCTCCGCCCGTTCTCTCTGTCCTTCCGTGATCCAGATGGCCGGCAGATGGAAGGAAGGCTCAAAAGTGGGAATACCCGTAATCTCCTCTTCCACGTAACCGGGATTCATTGCCATATAATGGTCAAACAGGATCTCTCCCTCACTGACCTGAATTCCTTTGATCTTGATGATGTACTGGTTCGGATTCAGCTGGATATTATCGCGCAGACGGATAATAGGCACCACGGTACCAAGCTCCAGTGCGATCTGTCTTCGGATCATGACCACACGATCCAGCAGATCACCGCCCTGGTTCACATCCGCCAGAGGGATAATACCGTAACCGAATTCCAGTTCGATGGGATCCACCTGCAACAGGCTGTTGACATTTTCCGGCTGCCGGATTTCCTCCGCCGCAGCCTCCTCACTGTCTACCTCCTGCTCAATCTGTGCCGTTTCGATCGTACCCTCGATATTTCTCGCTACGATGATAAATACCAGTCCCAGTCCCACGAACAGGATCGTATTCAGTTCTGTCACAAATCCCAGGATTGCCAGCATGGCTCCTACCAGGTACAGGGCCTTGGGTACGCCGAACAGCTGGCTTACCAGTGTTGTACCGAAGTCCGCATCCTTACTTCCCTTGGTCACCAGAATACCGGTGGACAGAGAGATCAGCAGGGAAGGGATCTGGCTCACCAGACCGTCACCGATGGTCAGAATGGCATATTTATTCAGTGCACTGGTGATGTCCATGCCCTGTCTGGTCATTCCCATGATGATACCGCCCACTATATTGATCGTGGTGATCAGAAGACCTGCTACAGCATCTCCCTTTACGTATTTTACGGCACCATCCATGGAACCGAAAAAGCTTGCTTCTTCCTGGATCTTCTCTCTTCTCTTCTTTGCTTCCGCATCCGTGATGGCACCGGTGTTCAGGTCGGCGTCGATTGCCATCTGCTTACCGGGCATGGCATCCAGAGTAAATCTTGCCGTTACTTCGGATACACGTTCGGAACCTTTGTTGATGACCATGAACTGGATCAGGATCAGAATGATGAAAATAATGACACCGATGACCAGATCACCACCGCCTACGAACTCACCGAAGGTTGCCACGACATTACCTGCATTACCGTCTCTTAAGATCAGACGGGTGGATGAGGTATTCAGCGCGATACGGAAGATCGTGGTGAACAACAGCATTGTAGGGAAGAAGGACATATCCAGAACTTCTTTACTGAACATGGTGGCAAACAGTATCGTCAGTGCCACGGAAATGTTAATAGCTAATAAAACATCCAAAAGCCAGGAGGGAATCGGCACAATAAACATGATAATGGCAGCCATGATATAGATTGCTACACCCACATCCGCTTTTTTCATTTTCATCTGTGCCTTACCTCCTTTCTCTTTCTGTATATTTTTCTCATTTATCTGACAATGTTACTTCTCTATACTTTACCCTGCAGATGATATACAAACGCCAGAACCTCCGCCACCGCCTGGTACAGTTCCGGCGGCACCGCCTGTCCCACATCCACGTTTGCATACAACATTCTGGCAAGTGGTTTGTTTTCTACGATTTCTATCTGATGCTCTCTGGCAATCTCCTTGATCTTCGCCGCCAGATAATCCTCACCTTTTGCGATCACAATAGGGGCATCCGCCACCTCCGGATCGTATTTGATTGCCACCGCATAATGGGTGGGGTTTGTGATGACCACGTCCGCCTGGGGCAGATTTTGCATCATTCTCCGTCTGGAGGCTTCCTGCATCTTCTGACGGATACGGCCCTTGATCTGCGGATCACCTTCCTGCTGCTTGTACTCTTCCTTGATCTCCTGCTTGGTCATTCGCATATCTTTGCTGAATTTGTACTTCTGGTAAATAAAGTCAGCAAGAGCAATGATCATATAGACCAGAGACACCCGGATCCCCAGATCCGTCACGGTCTCGCCGATCAGTGCAATGGCCTGCATCAGATCCATATCATACAGGGAAAAAAGCAGCGGCCATTTGTCCTTCAGATAATTATAACATATGTAAACGATCAATCCAATCTTTAGAATGGACTTGACCAGTTCCACCAGCGAATTGGCAGAGAAAATTCTTTTGAAACCGGAAGCCGGATTCAATTTGTTAAATTTGGGCTGTAACGGTTTCCCCGTAGGTTTCCAGCCCACCTGTACCACATCGCTTAAAAACGCTACCAGAAAACCCAGCAGAAGGATCGGTGCCATAATGATGATGGACTGCAAAAGCATCTGCTGAAATGCAATGTTCGTGTCCCGCTCCGGCATATTGCCGTGCCAGAAAGTCACCACATCGGGAATTCTCTCGTAAATGACGCCGAACACATTTATAAACTGATAGCCCATATGGCCTACCCATATTTTCAATACCAGAAATACCGTCAAAAGTCCCAGTCCGTTGGCGATCTCACGGCTCTTGGCAACCTGACCTTCTTTTCTGGCATCGGATAGTTTTTTTTCGGTCGCAGGCTCTGTCTTCTCTCCACCCTGTCCTTCTGCGGCGAAGAATTGCAGATCATATTCCAGGATCACATCATACCTCCGATAAAAGATACTACCATCTTCTTCATCTCCTGATAGACAAAATCGGCCGCCCCCGGCAGCATTCCGGTGGTAAGGAACATTGCTGTCAGTCCTGCCAGTACCTTCAGCTGAATACCTACTGCAAACATATTCATCTGGGGAGATACCTTGGCCAGCACTCCCAGGATTGCATTCAGCAGTAATATCACACAAAAAATCGGCAATACAATACGAAAGCCGATCAGGATATAATCACTCATAAATTCTGTCATGGATTGCAACAGACTGTCTGCACGGAACACCACCCCGTTCACCGGGATCAATGTAAAACTGTCTGCCAGTGCTCCGAAAAGATAACGGTACATTCCGGAAGCAATCAGCATCAGCATAAAAGAATACTGATACAGAACACCGGTGATGCTGGTGCTCTCCCTCGTAGCCGGATCCATCAGCGTAGCCATGGACAGACCTGTCTCCATGTCGGCAATGGAACCTGCGAAATTCACGATTGCCATACAGATATTGGCGCCGAAACCGATCAGCAATCCGGCAATCGCTTCTTTCATAACGATCACCGCATATTCCATCACGGTATTAAATACCACCGCATCCACAGGTGTCAGTGTCTCATATAGCAGCCATGCCGTAAAAAAGCTGATACCGATCCGGATTCTGGCCGGTGTATCATTCATTCCGAAATAAGGTGCTATATATACAAAACAGGATACTCTTACGAATATCAGCAGAAAATATTCAAGATCATATATTGAAAAAGAAAGATCTACCATATTTCTTCCCGTCACCTATGCACATACTGGCTGAAGCTGGACCATAACTGCACCGTGTACTCCACCATCGTGTTCATCATCCAGTGTCCCAGAAGTACCAGACATAAAAAGATGGCGATGATCTTCGGTACAAAAGTCAGTGTCTGTTCCTGGATGGAAGTCACCGTCTGAAAAATACTGATGATCAGACCGACGATCAGTGATACCAGCAAAACCGGCAGGGATACCTTGATGATCACATATAACGCATTATTCGTCATTTCCGATACTGCATCTATCGTCATACCTAAACCTCATCTCACGAATCTAATAAAATGTCTGTACCAGCTGTCCTATGATCAATGCCCAGCCGTCTGCCAGTACGAACAGCAGAATCTTAAAGGGCATGGAGACCGTCGTCGGCGGCAGCATCATCATAC
>JBNMJR010000089.1:0-9416 GCA_050873925.1 Acetatifactor sp. | reverse complement strand
GACGGAGGAAGGAGAGCTTTTCCTGCAATATGCGAATCAGATTCTGGATCTGGTGAACCGGTCGGAGGAGGATGTAAGGGAGCGGAAGGAAGGCTTGCAGGGTACGCTGTACATCGCTTCGGTAGAGGGCTGCGGCCCCCGTCTTTTTGCCGAATGGATCGCCGGATTTCAGCAGAGGCACCCTCATGTGCAGTACAATTTGTGGAACGGCAACACGGATGATGTGAACAATCGTGTGACGAAGGGGCTGTGTGAGATCGCCATGATCACGGCACCTTATAACACGGAGGAATTTCATGTGCTGCCGGTGTATGAGGAGCCCTGGGTGGCAGTGATCCCCAAAGGACATGCATTGTATTCCTGGGAAAATGATCCGGTGAAGCCCTCAGAGTTGTTGCCCTATGATCTGTTGATTCCCTCCAGAGAATCCAGAAAAGGTGAGATTGACAAATGGTTCGATGGTACAGGGCAGGCTCCGGTGATCCGGGGGCGCATTGCGCATATGATGAATGCCTACGAACTGAGTCTTCACGGAGTCGGCATCTCCATTTACCCGGCGTCGATTTCCTCCCTGATCCGGGACAAGGATGTCTGCGTACGGCCGGTGGAGCACCCGAATGCTCATGCGGATTATGCTTTGATCTGGAATAAAAATCATACCCTGTCCCATGTGGCCGAGGAATTTATCAGATACGTGGAAAGCATCGAAGAACATAACAGCGTGGAATAGAGGATCCATGGAAGGGGTCCGGACACGGAGCAACGGCAGACGTAAATACAATACATAAATACAATACATTAAGAAACAGGGAAAAAGGAGAACAGGCATGAATATTACAGTATATCTGGGAGCAAATGAAGGAAAGGATCCGACACTGAAAACGGCAGTGCGGGAACTCGGTACCTGGATCGGGGAGAGCGGTAACCGCCTGATCTACGGAGGTTCGAAATCCGGTCTCATGGGAGAACTGGCGGAGAGCGTGTTGCAGGCAGGCGGAGAAGTCATCGGGGTGGAACCGCAGTTTTTCATTGATATGGAATATCAGTATGACGAGATCACGGAGCTGATCGTTACGAAGGATATGACGGAACGGAAGACGAAGATGATCGAACTGGGAGAGGTATTTATTGCCTTCCCGGGAGGAACCGGCACACTGGAAGAGATTGCGGAGGTGATGTCCAAGGTGTCTCTGAAGCATTTGACTGCGCCCTGTATCCTCTATAATCTCAACGATTATTATGACGGATTAAAGACATTACTTCAGCATATGACAGAAATGGGACTGTCCTCACCGGAACGGCAGGAAGGAATCTGGTTTGCAGAGAATCTGTCGGAAATTTGTGAAATCATAAAAAATCGGCGGAGCAGTAACAAAACGATCACTCCGCCGGAAAATACACAGGGGATGGGAAATCAGTTAGGCTAACAGGTTGAAGCCCATTACCACCAGACCCAGGATTACGAGGATCACACCTGTGACACGGTTCAGAGTCTTGGGCGTGGCCTTGTTGGCGAACAGTGCGGCAATCCGCGCCCAGATCAGGGTAAAGATGACGCACAGGATCCATACAGTCCAGTCGGGCATGCCGCCGATGGCAAAATGGGAAACCGCACCGGTCAGGGCGGTGAAAGCCATAATAAAGACGCTGGTTCCCACAGCGGTCTTCAGTTCATAGCCCAGAACGGAAGTCAGGATCAGCAGCATCATCATACCACCGCCGGCACCGACGAAGCCGCAGATAAAGCCAATCAGCATACCGCAGATCAGAGACTGGATGGCTCTCTTTTTTGCGGAGACACCCTGCATGGCCTCCTTGGTGGTCATAACGGGCCGGACGATGAATTTAATGCCCAGAAGGAAGGTCATGAACACGGAGAAATTCCCCATGGTGGAAGAGGGCACCAGACTGGAGACATAACTGCCGACGACAGTAAATACCAGCACACTGCCCATCATGATCAGGCCGTTTTTGATGTCGATATTTTTATTTTTCGCATAAGTATAGGCGGATACGGCGCTGGCCAGAACGTCTGAGGACAGTGCAATACCGACGGCCAGATAAGGGTCCATGCCGAGGAAGGTGATCAGCATGGGGCTGATGACCGCTGCGGCGCTCATACCGGCAAACCCGGTACCCAGCCCGGCTCCCATACCGGCGAAAAAGGTGACAAGAATTGTAATCAGAATCTGCATTTTATTTTTCTCCTTTCAGGATATTGTCCATATTTTTCTCCATGACATGAAGCATATAATAAAAGATTTCCTTGCTGTGTTCATCAGTGCCGTCAAAAAGGGTATCCTTGAAAATACTTTGTATCATGCGTCCCTTTTCAATGACCTCCTGTGCCTTTTCGGTGCAGAACAGTAAGGTCTTGCGGCGATCGTCGGGGGCTTCTCTGCGCTCCAGATAGCCTTCCCGTACCAGCTTGTCCACATTGACAGACACGAGGTTTGCCTTGATCCTGCGGATCTCCACTACATCACTGGCGGTCCGGTATTCCGGATTATTGCCGAAGAACATCAGAATATCAAAAGCGGTCTGCGGAAGCTTCAACTGTTGGCACAGCGGCTTGCACATTGCATTGTATGCCAGATTGAATTTCTGGATAAATTCTATATTGGAATTCATGATGCGGCTCCTTTCTTTGATATAAAATATAAGTCTAAAAATAATACAAATATGAATAGTTCAAATTTGAAATATCGAAACTGAAGCTATAGTATTACAAGAAAGGTAGTAAGTCAATAAACAGAGAAGTATTTTATAGAAAATTTAGATAAAATACCCTATCGTAAACGTTTCCGTGGTGTGTTATAATTCATAGAGAGATAATATGAATCCTAACGAAAGTGTCAGGCTGTGGGCATACAGAAGGAAAGTGCCAGGAGGGGGCCTTTACGAAAGACGAAGTTACGAACAAATACAGTGAAGAAAGATTTTGGTCGGAAATGGATATTATGTTTCCGGATATCGTAAAAGCGATCACATCACTGTCGAAAAAATCTTATATATCCATTACCAATCTGCGAACCGGTGTGACATGGTGGTCGGAGAAGGCCATGGATTATTTTGGCATGACAGAGAACTACACGATTCGGGGAAAGGAAAAATCCAAAAGGAAGATTCACCCGGATGACCTGGAGGAGTTCCGACGTGGATTCCGGGAGAGAGTTGCGGGGAAAAACATGGACGAACCCTGGGAGTATCGTGTACAGGACGGCAGTACTTACATTCGGATCAGTGCGACAGCAAGAATGCTGAATGATAAAGAAGGAAAGCCGTTTGTCATTGTTATAAGATATAATAATTACGGAATTTCAGATGAGGTGGATGCTACCACCGGTCTGCATACAGAACCGGCGTTAAACCGGGAAATCGAAGAATTTCTGGAAGAAAGCAGACAGTCTGCACTGTTGAAAATCGGATTGGATCAGTTCAGCCATATCAATGTCATGTATGGAGCAGCATTTTCGGATAAGATCCTCAATTGTGCAGCGCAGGAACTGATCCGTCTGTTAAAGGGAACCGGATACGTATATCGGCTTTCCGGAGCCAAATTTGTTATCAGCTTCAAGAAAATCACGCGGGAAGATCTGCAGCAGGTGTATGACCGCATTGTGGAATCTTTTGAAAATATGTCCGTAGAAGGAAAGCGAATTCCGCTGAAAGTATCCGCCGGTGCTATTTTTATTGAGCCTTATATGAAGGAGACCAATGCGATCCGCAGCCGGTTGACGTATGCGCTCAATCATTCCCGCAGCGAACATCATGGGGAACTGGTTATTTTCAATGATGAGGTCTACGGAAGCGATGAGAACCAATTTGAACTGATTGGAGTGATCCACCAGTGTGCAACCCATAATTTTGAAGGCTTCCGTATGTTTTATCAGCCGATCGCAGATACGCAGACGGGAAAGATACGCGGAATGGAAGCGCTGATCCGTTGGGAGCTGGAGCCCTATGGGCTGGTATCTCCCGGGGTATTTATGGAATGGCTGGAACAGGATCCCTGTATCTTTGATCTGGGGAACTGGATCCTGCGGACGGCACTGACGGATGTCCAGAAGATCAGGGAGGAAGTGCCCGGATTTTTCGTTAATGTCAATGTGGCGGCGGCACAGCTGGAGCGCAGAGAGTTCCGGTCTGCGGTTATGAATATTTTAAAAGAGACCGGGGCGAAGCCGGAAGAACTTTGTCTGGAGCTGACAGAGCGCTGCAGAGATCTGGATATTAATTTCCTGCGGGGAGAAGTGGAATTTTTCCATTCTCAGGGGATCAAGGTAGCACTGGATGATTTCGGTACAGGTAACAGCTCTTTGAGTCTGGCGCTGGATCTGCCTTTTGATGAGTTGAAGGTAGACATGAGCTTTATCCGGAATATTCAGCAGAAGCCGCAGAATCAAGCTATGGTGCAGTCCATCGTGGATTATGCGAAACGGACCAACACCGAGACCTGTATTGAAGGCATTGAGAACAAAGAAGTCAGTGACTATATTGAGCAGTTCGGGGCAACCTGGCATCAGGGTTATTACTATTCCAAGCCGGTGCCCATTGACCAGTTCGAAGAAGTAGTACGCAGAAAAGAGACAGAAAAGGACAGATAACAGAGCATGGAAAAGATCCTGTTATTTCATGGAGATGCGGAAACGGAGCGGAAGGTACGGAACGTTGCCAGTCGTCTGAAAATAAATATGACAAGCATGTCAAATCCGGATCCGGACAGCATTTTGGAGGATCTGGCGCAGGGTAGAGCGGTTTCACAGGATGCATCGCCAGGACTGGAAGCAAGTCTGCTGTTGCTTTGCGGGCTTCGGGAGAAAAGGCTGGATAAGCTTCTGTTTGAACTTCGCAGAGAGGAAGTGGCAGTGGAGTACAAGGCGGTTCTGACACCGGTCAACCGCACATGGACACTGCGGCATTTATATCTGGAAATGCAGCGGGAAAAAGCTGCAATCTCAAGAAAATCTTAAGAATTTTTTGTGGACAAATATAGGACTTTAGGGATACAATGTATTTTAGAGTGCCGATCGACAGATCGGATAGAACAAACAAATGAAAGGAAGCATTCATGAAAAAGAAAGTACTTGCAGCAATTTTAATTGCAGTAGGCGTTCTGACCGGCTGTGGAAACAGTGAGCCTATCTCTTCTCCGATCCAGACCGTAGAAGCAGAGCCTATTGCTACCGATACCAAGGAGGTAGAGCAGCCTGCAGCAACTGAGTCTCCCGCAGAGGAAGTTGCACCGGAGCACTCCTACCGCAGTGAACTTACCAACGAGTGGATCGATGAGGATCTGAAGGATCAGCGTCCCATCGCTGTAATGGTAGATAACGAGAGAACCGCACTGCCTCATTTCGGCACTGCAGACGCAGATGTCGTATATGAGATCATGAACAGTACTCTGAACGACAGAATCACCCGTTTCATGGTAGTTGTGAAGGACTGGGAGAAAATCGAACAGCTGGGTAGTGTTCGTAGTGCACGTCCTACCAACTTCATGCTGGCGGCTGAGTGGAATGCAGTTCTCTGTCATGATGGTGGCCCTTACTTCATCAATGACTGGGCAGCAAAAGATTATTCCGCTAACTTCAGCGGTGGTTTCGCCCGTTTCAACAATGGTAAGGCAACCGAGTTCACCGAGTATATTACTTATGATACCTATACCAACAGCCAGAAGGGCAAGACCTATGACGGTCTGAAACAGCGTTTTGCAAATTCCAAGTATACGACCACTTATAATGATTACTATCAGGGCCCCCACTTCAAATTTGCAGACGGAGAAGTTACTTTTGATGACAGAAGCGATGCTATCAGCGCTACTACCATTGAGCTTCCTTTCAAGCACAACGGTTCTACTCTGAAATACAACGAAGAGACCGGAACCTATGATTACTATGAGTATGGTTCCGCACACAAGGATGCTGACAGCAATGCACAGCTGACTTTCGAGAATGTTATTCTGCAGAATACCACTTTCGCAGAGCTGGGTGAAGGCTACCTGATCTACAATGCCATCGACTCCGGACGTTCCGGCTACTACATGACTCAGGGTAAGGCTATCGAAGTTACCTGGACCAAGTCTTCCGAGAATGCTATCACACATTACTATGATGCGAAGACCGGCGAGGAGATCCAGATCAATACCGGTAAGACCTATATCTCTCTGATCCCCAGCGATGGTTGGAGCGGTCTTGTAATCAAATAAGTCTGATTACAATTTCATAAATTAAGGATAAGATCCCTTCCGCAGGCAGATGCCGTGGGAGGGATTTTTTGTGGCGGGCCGCCCGACGATGTGCGTTTCCAAGATGTGAATATAAAAGACAATAAAAAAGTGTTTTCATACATAAAACCCTAAAAATGCTGTGGAAACCACTGAAAAATTAATGTATAATACGACTTAGATTAGGAAAAACATAGCTAAGAACAGCTTAGGAGTGATGGCGATGAAAACGGCTAAAAAATATAATCCGGATCTGATATTGCATGGAAATCTGATCAGGGCGATCCTGTCTCTGGCAATTCCCGTGGTGATCAACAGCTTTCTGCAGACAATGTATAATCTGACGGATACCTATTGGCTGGGGAAGATCGGCACGGAGCAGCTGGCGGCGATCAATCTGGTGACACCGATGCAGAATATTATCACGAATTTCGGCAGCGGCATCACTGTGGCCGGTGCGGTCCTCATTGCACAGTATATCGGCGCCGGGGAAAAAGAGGATGCCAGATCTATGGCAAATCAGATATTTGCCTGTGCCATGGGCTTTGCCGTGGTCTGTGCAACACTGTGTTTTCTGGGAACTCCCGCCATCGTGAACTGGCTGGGAGCTGACGGTGGGACCGCATATTACGCCAGAGTTTATCTGCGCGTGGTCATCTGGGATATGCCCTTTTTATATATGGTCAACATTTTTTCGGCAATACATCAGGCACAGGGAGATACGGTACGTCCTATGTTCCTGAATCTGTGTGGAATTACTTTAAATCTGTTTCTGGATCCGTTTTTCATGATCATTCTGAATCTGGGGACTGCCGGTGCGGCACTGGCTACATTGCTGGCCAAGGCGATTCCGGCCATGGTAGCCTTCGGACTTCTGTGCAGACAGGAGAATGCTATCTGCCTGAATCGTGCGTACATGCGATTACAGAAGGAAAAACTGGCAATGATTCTTAAGATCGGTCTGCCTACCGCCATCGGCGGAAGCACCATGCAGCTGGGATTTCTGCTTATGAGTAAAAATGTGTTTGTCTACGGGACGGAAGCCATGGCGGCTTACGGTATCGGTAATAAAGTGAATGGGCTGATCACGCTGCCCTCCAATGCCATCGGCTCAGCAACGGCCACCATCGTGGGGCAGAACATGGGAGCAAAGCAGCCGGATCGTGCAGAAAAGGGATACCGTTTTTCCATGTGGATATCGGTTGTATTTTTGTTCATAGGTGGTATGATTTTATCAAGAGATATGATCTCCACGGCAATCGTCAGGATCTTTTCCAAGGATGCGGAAGTCGTGGGCATGGCAGCGGACTTTTTGAGTGTTATGGCATTCTGGTGCTTTACCAACGGCGTATATAATACGACCTCCGGTTTGTTCCAGGGAACCGGCCATACGGAGGTGACCATGGCCATTGATGCGACCAGATTGTGGGTATTCCGTTTCCTGACGCTGTGGTTCTGCGAGAGCGTCCTGCATATGGGCGTGCGCAGCGTCTGGTATTCCGTGGTGATCAGTAATGGCATTTCCTCGTTGATCCTGTATGTTCTGTATCGTTGCGGCATCTGGAAGAAGACCAGGATCAAGGTGGGAAAAGAGGAAGCCACTTAAGGAGCACTATGGAAAATAAGAAATCCCATAAGAAAAGTTTTCGAATTTATTTAAGCATCGTTGCAGTTCTTTTACTGTTTCAGGCCGCTGCCTGGAGCAGCAGAAGCCTCAGCGATGCTTATATTGCTTATATTTTCCCAATCTGGGTCAATACCTATGGCAGGTTCACGGGGATGTTTTCCTTTTCCGTGGGCGAATGGATGATCGTGGCAGGGATTCTGGTGGTGCTTGCCGCGATTGTACTGGGATGCAGTATGTTGATACCGGGGTGCAGGCATTCGGAAAAGTACTGCCGGGGAGTGAAGGGATATTTTCGGTTTTTTGCATGGACGTTACTTGCCGTATTTGCCATTATGACGCTGAATTGTACCATGATCTATCATGGGTCTACATTTTCGGAAAAATATTTCGGAGAGGAGGAAGTGCAGGAGCAGACAACGCAGGAACGGACAGAGGATCTGCTGCGGATCTACAACGATATTGTACGGCACTGTAATGAGCTCAGTGAGGTCATGGAGAGGGATGATAGTGGCGCTGTGATATACCCCGGCGGTGTGGACAGCCGGGGAAGCGTGGTGGATATGGAGGATAAAGCCATCGATGTGATGCAGAACCTGGGGAAAACTTACGATCAGCTGGATGGCTATTACCCCAGACCGAAGGCCATGTTTTTCTCCGATTTTATGTGCCAGATGTATATGTGCGGTTATTATTTTCCGTTTTCCATGGAGGCAAATTATAACGATGTCATGTATATCATGGAAAAACCGGCAACCATGTGTCATGAGCTGGCTCACATCCGGGGGTATATCTATGAGGACGAGGCGAATTTCATTGCGTTTCTGGCCTGTGTGGAATCGGATGACAGTACTTTTCAATATGCGGGTTACTTAAGTGTGCTGAATTATGTGGTAAATGATCTGTATAAAACGAGACTGGCGGATCCGGACAGCTATGCGGCGGCCAGAGAGGCGGTGCATCCGTTACAGGTATTACAGCAGGTACAGGAGGACAATATTTTCGTCACAGAAGAGGAATGGGAGAGGATAAACGGGAAAGCCGTGGTGAATACGGAGACGGTGGACGGTGTCTCGGATACCCTGACCAATGCTTCTCTGAAGCTGAACGGTGTGTCGGATGGCATGATCAGTTACAACCGGGTAGTGGAACTTTTGTTGCAATGGTACGGGGGAAAAGGGGAGTTTTAACCGTATCATTTGTAGGAGATAGAGGAATAATTGCAAAAATTTAAAATTTTTTTCATCAGGTACTTGACATTTGGACGAAATTTGTGTAGACTACGATTGTTGTGACGCAGAGCAGTCATGAAACAAGATTGCAAGTAGGATTAAGTCGCGGGCCCAGATAGCTCAGTTGGTAGAGCAGAGGACTGAAAATCCTCGTGTCACTGGTTCGATTCCGGTTCTGGGCATTTTCGCAGGACACCATTTCTTAAAATGGCCGCCCTGCTTCATATATAAACATGCGGGTGTAGTTCAATGGTAGAACACCAGCCTTCCAAGCTGGATACGTGGGTTCGATTCCCATCACCCGCTCTATTTTTTTGCTAAGGAACCCGAGAGG
>JBNMJR010000088.1:0-9444 GCA_050873925.1 Acetatifactor sp. | reverse complement strand
TTCCGAGAGTCTGCTGGAGGCATCCAAAGCCCTGGGAACGGCGGCAGATACCACCAACGGTACCATGAACGAGGTACAGAGTGCTGTGAACCAGGTGGTGGAGAATTCCACCGAGCAGTCGAAGAATTCCGAGAGCACTTCCGAGAACATGCGGATCATGGGAGAACATATCACCGAGACTTCCACCGAGGTGGATACTCTGAATGCCCATGCGGATTCCATGCAGAAGTCCAGTAAGAAGACCGCGGATACGCTGGCACAGCTGTGCAGCATCAATGAGGAAGTGGAACGGATCATCGGAGAAGTCAGGGAGCAGACCGACCGCACCAATGTATCGATCCAGAAGATCAATTCCGCCATGGAATTTATTACATCCATTGCCGAGGAGACGAACCTGTTAAGTCTGAATGCTTCCATTGAGGCGGCAAGAGCCGGAGAGAGCGGAAGAGGCTTCGCAGTGGTGGCAGACCAGATCAAGAAGCTGGCAGAGCAGTCCAACCAGTCCGGCCGTGAGATCGAAGAGACCACCAGAGAACTGATGGAAGATTCCGCCCGGGAAATGGAGATCATGCAGCGGATGCAGGAGATCATTACGGAGCAGAGCGGAAGCATGCAGGAGACCAGAGTCAATGTATCGGAAGTCTTAAAAGAGATCGAGGACTCCATGCAGAGCATCTTGCAGATCCGGGAGAGTACCGGCAGACTGGCCGAGTCCCGTGGAGAAGTCATGGAAGCAGTGGAGCAGCTGGCGGAGATCGCCCGGGACAATGTGGACAGCACCCAGCAGACCTATGCGGAGACACAGGAAGTTCTGGATACCTTTAAACAGGTATATGACAGTGCCGGACAGCTGAAGAAGATCGCGGATGAACTGGCGCAGAGCATGCAGTATTTTAAGATGTAACGATTCAGAGAAAAATAAAAAGAGAGGAAAATTCGTCGAATGTTTACATTCGTAAGAAGGTTCCTCTCTTTTTATTTGGCGAGAAGCCAGACATAAGCAAAAGGAAAGCCTCGCAGAGGCGATTTTGCGCATGTCTGCTCTGAATCGTTATTCTTCGGATTCTTCTCCGTCTCCGTCCCCACTTCCGGCTGCCCGTACGGCGATGCCGTTGACTTCGATATTACCGTCCAGTTCGATGACGAGGCACTGTCTGCCGTCGATCAGCTTCGTATTGACGAGATCTGTGCGCTCGGGATTCACTTTGATGACTACATCCGGTGTCTTTACTTCAAAGCTGCGGGGATTGTAGACATTGGTCATCATCAGGGAAGTATCTTCTCCCGCCGTCGCATCAAAGCACTGGTCAAAGACCTCCATGCGGTCGTTGGCCACGCCGCTGCTGGCAAAAATGGTCTTTACTTCATTTTTATCCAGTACCACGGGTTCGGGATCTTCCTTGTGTTCCTGGGCAATCTCATTCATTTTCTCGTGAATGTTCTTCACTGTTTCGATATCGCAGGTATTGCCCAGCGTCTCCTCTACCAGTGTCTGGAAGGTTTCCTTCTGGCCACCGGCGGACAGAGGAAGCGGACAGCCAAGCATCAGGTCTACGAAATTCTCCTTTAATTCCTCTGCATCCTTGGAATAGTACAGCGTACTGTGCAGGTCTGTGCTGCGGTCATTAAATGCGGGGAACAGGAAGGCTGCGTCCGGCATGCCCACCACCCAGTCACGGATACGGTTCTGGAAGGTATTTTCCACAGCGTTGTAGCTCAGTCCCGGCTTGGACAGATCCACAGGGCAGATGCAGGTGAGAATATAGTCGTAGACTTCATCGGAAGCATCTTCCATCTCGATACCGTCCCTGGTACGGCCCGGTACGTCGTAGGCATCGTGGATCAGCAGGATCAGATAATTGCCCACATATTCATAGGATTCGATGATGCGGTCGTAGAACTGCTCAAGCAATGCATCGTCTTTCAGACGGCTGTCCCGCAGACGTAAGAGAAATTCCTGCGTGCCGCCCTCAATCTCGCTCTTTAACGGGAATTCCAGATTCAGCAGATTCTTGCCGATGGTGCCGGACAGACTCTTACGCAGAATCTCGAAATACTTGAACATCTCCTCCTCCGGCAGTGCCAGAAAGGCCTGTTTCAATTCTGTCTTTTTATTTTTCTCTCCATCCACATAGCATCCGCAGATCCGGGTGATGGAGCAGTTTTTCGGGGTGAACAGCTTTTTGATCTCGCTGATTTCCTGTTTTGTCATGAGAGTACCTTCTTTCGATTTGATGATATCAGTATAGTATAAAAAATGTTATGGGACAAGTACTGCCCAAATACTCATTGCTTTTTTCATTAAGAAAGCATATAATAATTAACAGATAAAGAAGTGATTATCGGGAGAGTTCCTGCCATATAAGTGGAAGATTTTAAACTCGGGAGAGCTCCTGCCATATAAGTGGAGAATCTTAAATTCTGAGAGAGCAAATAGTAAAATATTTGCTCTCTTTTTGTTTTTATACCGAAGAGAGGAAGCATAAATGGAAGAATTCAAATTGTATAGTGTTTCAGATGAATATGTAGAATGGCTTCGGAAGGATTTCCCTAATGTATACTCCAACAAAGTGAATGCAAGGACACATACAAGAAAATATCTGGGAGTGGTATTGCGGATTGATAGATATTGCTATTACATTCCAATGTCTTCCCCTAAAGATTCTGATTATCAAGTAGCAGGTAACAGAAAAGTGATAAAAAAGAGTATAGTACCAATTATACGTATTGTGCTTAAGAATGCTGCAGGCGAAAAGGAGCTGAAGGGGACACTAAGAATCAGCCATATGATACCTGTGCCGGCATCGGAACTTTGCTTATATGATTTGAAAAATGAACCGGATAGTGCCTATAGAGATCTGGTGCAAAATGAGATGATATTTATTCGTAAAAATCGTAAAAAGATTATAGATAGTGCAAGGCTATTATATAAGCAGAAAGCAATGGATGATACGACTGCGGGATATGTGAAATCAGCATTGGATTATCATGCATTGGAAACCAAATGTGATTTATTCGTGCACAAGGATGGCAGGTTATAGAATTTTTAGAAATCCTTCATTTTGCTATAATTGTTTTCTGACAAATAAGGTGTTATCATAACATCATCAAGAAAAGCCAATCACCACAGGCGACATACAGTGATGATCCGGAGACGATTTTACCGCCCCCGCGCTGGCAGAAAGAAAGAGGCGCGTATTTATGGAACAACATGATTTGAGTAAGATCCAAAAATTACAGGAGAAAGGAAAATCCGACAAGATCATCAAATATCTGAGTTCGTCCGATGATGTGGTAGTAGTGGCTGCTCTTGAGGCACTCAGCCAGATCAAAGATGAGGACAGTGTCAACAGCATTGCCCACATGATCGACAATCCGGATACCAAGATCCGAATCGAAGCAGCAAAAGCATTGGGCAGCATCGGCACCGAATATGCCAAGACCTATCTGCTGCACAGACTGAATGCGGAGCAGGATGAGACCGTGAAGACAGCCATCAAGGATGCCCTTCACACTCTGGCAGAGCATCATTAATTAAATTTGCTTTACTCGTAGTTTTTCTACTTATACATTTTCCCTCTTATTGGCGCCCGGGTTGTTCCGGGTGCCTTTTTTTATTGATAAAAATGTACCTTGAATAATAGAAAGGTATGTGATATAGTAATTAACGCTGAACAGAAATATTTTTTTCGCTATTATAAAGATAGGAAGAGAGCTTGACTGGTTGGGCTCTTTTTTATTGCGCGTAACATAAGATGAAGTATTAGAGAAACGGAGGACAAAATGGCAAAAGAAAAACAGAAACAAAATAACAAAGGCATTCAGTTTCAGATCCAGTCCCAGATCGGTTCCGCTATTGTAGTGGTCATGGCTGTGATCACTATTCTGGTGGTTTCGGTGGTATATAATCTGCTGATCGATGCGAACAACACCGAACTGCAGCAGGGCTCTGAGGCGGTATCTCTCCAGGTGGAAAAGTATTTTGCACCTTTTGAGAGAATGGTGGAGCAGCTGGCCATTGATCCGGATGTGCAGGAACTTCTGGTAACTACCAAGGCAGGACAGCATATGACGGACAATGAGTTATATTCCGAAGTGCTTGACAAAATGGTGGCTGTGGCAGGCCTTGACGCAGAAAATATTCAGGGTGTGTTCCTTGCGGATATCGACAGCAATGCATCTATCACATCTGCTGGAACCATATCCGGAGCAGACTACGACGTTACTGCCCGTGCATGGTATACCTGCGTTCAGAACAATAAAACCGTGCTGACCAAGGTATATACCTCCGCAAGTACGGGAAAAGAGATTCTGAGTGCCGCAACTCCGGTCTATGATCAGAGCGGAAAAATAGTCGGTGTAGCCGGAATCGACGTTCTGACCGAGACCATCATGAACATGATGGGCAATTATACCATTGGTAAGGAAGGATATACCATGCTGCTGTCAGATGACGGAACTTTCGTATATCATCCCAATTCCGACATGATTGAAAAATCCATTGATGAAATTGATATTACGGATAGTGTAAGAAACGCTGTGAACAGCCAGGCAACACAGCTTCTGAAGTATACCGTAAACGGTGATAAAAAATACGGTTATATCATGCCCATCGGTACCACCGGATTTATTGCACTGAGCTGCATTCCCAACGGACAGTATTATGCTTCTCTGATCACGGCTCTGGTTTTACTTCTTGCAGTGATCGTTGTGGGAATCGCATTTATTATCTTCCTGATCAGCAGACTGTCCGGCAAGATCGTAAGACCTCTGGTGCACTTAAACGGTGCAGCCATGGAACTGGCAAACGGTAACTTTGATGTATCTATTGATGTAGAATCAGAAGATGAAGTGGGAGAGCTGGCAAAATCCATCGAGAAGACCGTAAACCGGCTGAAGGAATACATTGATTATATTGATGAGATCTCACAGGTACTTGCCGATATGGCAGACGGAAAGCTGGCAATCCATTTAAAGTATGCGTATGTAGGTGAATTCCAGAAAGTAAAGGATGCCCTGAATCATATTTCCGCTTCCATGACAGAAGTAATGACCAGCATCGTAGAGGGAGCAAGTCAGGTGTCCCAGGGCAGCGATGATCTGGCAAAAGCAGCCCAGGGTATGGCAGAAAATACCGAGACCCAGGCGGCATCCGTAGAGGAACTTCTGGCAACGGCAACCACTGTTGCAGAGCAGGTAAAAGAAAACAGAGACAATTCCGAAAAGTCTGCACAGTATACCAATGAAGTGGCAACCGCCATGGAAAACAGCAAGCAGCAGATGGCGCAGATGCGGGAAGCCATGGACAAGATCCAGGAATCTTCCAAGCAGGTGGTCGGAGTGATCAAAGCCATCGAGGATATTGCAAGCCAGACCAATCTCTTATCTCTGAATGCATCCATTGAGGCAGCCAGAGCAGGAGAAGCAGGCAGAGGATTTGCAGTTGTAGCCGGAGAGATCGGCGGTCTGGCCAATGAAAGTGCGGATGCCGTAAATACCACCCGCGACCTGATCAAGGTATCCCTGGATGAGATCGAAAGAGGCAATGCTATCGTAAATGATGTGGTGGCATCTCTGGATGAGGCTGTAGAGCATGTTCGTGTGGCCAACGGAATGATCCAGAATACAGCACAGCTGGCAGATACCCAGATGAAGAGCATCGACCAGATCCGCGACGGCATCGATGACATGGCTCAGGTGATCCAGGACAACTCCGCTATGGCAGAAGAGACTTCCGCCACCAGTGAGGAGCTGGCAGCACAGTCCGTTACTTTGAATGAACTGGTGCAGAGATTTGAATTGAATTAGAAATATAAGACATTATAGATAAACATCCGCAGAGCGGCAGATTTCAGGCTGTCGTCTGCGGATGTTTTTGGTTGCTGTAGTTGCGAAAACGGCCGCGAAATTTGGAAAAATCTTGCGATGGGTTCTGCTTGAAGCCGTAGTGCATATTTATTTATAATAGAACGGTACGTGAAAAAAGTAGTTTTGTAGTCATGGAGGTAGTTTAATGGAAAAATTAAACATTACAACTACAAAGGATAATGAAAAAGTATACAAAATCCTGGGGGATCTGATGAATGCCAACAAGGAATTCCAAATTATGATCACGGTTCCTTCTACGAAAAACGCCAAAGACAGCGCAGAAAAAGCGACAGAAAAGAAGGAACAGGCCCCGGAAGTCATCCATGACCTGGAAAAGGATGTTACGAATATGATCCATGAGATCGGAGTACCGGCACATATCAAAGGATACCAGTACTTAAGAGAGGCCATCATGATGTCGGTGGAGGATCCGGCCATGATCAGCTCTATTACAAAGATCCTCTACCCCACCATCGCCAAGCGTTTCCAGACCACGCCCAGCCGCGTGGAGCGTGCCATCCGCCATGCCATCGAAGTGGCCTGGAGCAGAGGCCGCATGGAGACTTTGGATGCCATGTTCGGCTACACCATCGACACCGGCAAGGGAAAGCCCACCAACTCTGAATTTATCGCGCTGATCGCCGACAGGATCCGGCTTTCCTATCGAAGCTGACAGACTCTAAAAGATTTGTAAATTGTCTCTGCCCTCTTTTCTACGAATCGTAAACATGATATAATCAACCTATATTTTGAAATACATGCCGTAGCATATGTGGAGGGTTTACATGAAAAAAACTCTTTTTGCCGCATCGGAAGGCGTACCTTTTATCAAGACCGGAGGACTTGCGGATGTCGTAGGATCTTTGCCGAAGTATATTGACAAGGAGTATTTTGATGTAAGAGTGTTTATCCCGAAGTATACCTGTATGAAACAGGAGATGAAGGATAAGCTGAAGTATGTGACACATTTCTACATGGATTTCAACTGGCAGAATGTGTATGTGGGAGTACTGGAGGCCGAGGAAGCCGGAGTACACTACTACTTCATCGACAACGAGAGCTATTTCGGAGGCTTCAAGCCTTACGGGGATGACCCCAGATATGAGATCGAGAAGTATGCGTATTTCTGCAAGGCAGTGCTGTCGGCATTACCGCTTTTGAATTTCCAGCCGGATCTGATCCATTGCCATGACTGGCAGACAGGTCTGATTCCTGTATATTTAAAAGAGCGTTTCCACGGCGGAGATTTTTACCGCAACATCAAGTCCGTTATCACCATACATAACCTGAAGTTCCAGGGAAAATGGGATGTGAAGACGGTGCAGAGCATTACCGGTCTGCCGGAGTATTATTTCACTTCGGATAAGCTGGAGGCTTATAAGGATGCGAACCTGTTGAAGGGCGGTATTGTATTTGCGGATGCAGTGACCACGGTAAGTGATACCTACGCGGAGGAAATCAAGACTCCGTTCTACGGTGAGGGACTGGACGGGCTGCTGCGCGCCAGAAGTCATGATCTGCGTGGTATCGTCAACGGCATCGACTATGAAGAGTTCAATCCGGAGACGGATAAAAATATCGTAAAAGCTTACAATGCAGTGAACTTCCGTAAGGAAAAGGTGAAGAACAAGCGTGCACTGCAGGAAGAGCTCGGACTTCGTGTAGATGACAAGAAGATGATGATCGGTCTTGTATCCCGACTGACAGATCAGAAGGGTCTGGATCTGATCGCTTATGTGATGGATGAGCTGTGCCAGGACGATATTCAGTTCGTGGTACTGGGTACCGGCGAAGAGCGCTATGAGAATATGTTCCGTCATTTTGACTGGAAGTATGGCGATAAGGTATCTGCAAATATTTACTATTCAGATGCATTGTCCCACAAGGTATATGCGGCATGTGACGCTTACCTGATGCCGTCCCTGTTCGAGCCCTGCGGACTGAGCCAGCTGATCGCATTGCGTTACGGCACGGTGCCCATCGTCAGAGAGACCGGCGGACTGAAGGATACCGTACAGGCTTACAACGAATATGAGAGCACCGGTACGGGATTCAGTTTTACAAATTACAATGCACATGAGATGTTGAATACGATCCGTTATGCGGAGCATATTTATTATGACAGGAAGAGGGAGTGGAATAAGATCGTGGATCGTGCCATGGCCACTGATTATTCCTGGAAAGTATCCGCCAGAAAATACCAGGAGATGTATGACTGGCTGATCGGATAAAGACCAAAGTAAGGTAAGAAAGATGGCAGATAAGAATAGTTCCAAGAACAATTTTATCATGCAGGCGGGAATTCTGGCGGCAGCCGGAATCATCAGCAGAATCATAGGGCTCCTTTACAGGGGCCCTTTACAGAGTGTAATCGGGAATCTGGGACTTGGCTATTACCAGTCAGCGTATAACTATTATACGATCATTCTGTTGATTTCCTCCTACAGCATTCCCTCGGCAATTTCCAAAGCGATTGCGCAGAAGCTGGGCGAGAAGGAATACCGTAATGCCCACAGATTGTTCCACGGAGCCATGATCTATGTATTGGTGGTTGGCGGCATTGCCAGCCTTTTTTTGTTTTTCGGAGCGGAATTGTTCGTGTCGGGAGCGGCGGTCACGGTACTGCGTACCTTTGCACCGACGATCTTTGTCTACGGTATTCTGGGGGTATTGCGAGGATATTTTCAGGCCCATAAAAGCATGGCGCAGACTTCCGTATCCCAGATCCTGGAACAGATCGCCAATGCGGTGGTCAGTGTAGGTGCGGCCTATCTGCTGATCAATCTGTTCATGGGCACTATGGAAGTCCCGGCGGATCAGGAGGGACAGGTGACCAGAGCAACCTACGGTGCAGTGGGAAGTGCACTGGGTACCGGTGTCGGTGTGCTGGTGGCATTGTTGTTCATGGCCGGGATCTATGCTCTGAACCGGAAGATGATCTTACGCAGGGTGCAGCATGACAGACATCCCCATGTGGATTCCTACGGACAGATATTCAAGACCATTACGCTGGTGGTGACACCGTTTATTTTAAGTACTGCTGTATACAATCTGAGCAGTACGGTCAATAACAGTATTTACACCAAATGGTATCCGAACCTGCGGGGGCTGGATACGGTATCCATTTATGAAAAATATGGTATCTTCTCCGGACAGTCGCTGACTATGTCCAATATTCCCATTGCGTTTGCTTCGGCCATGGCTTCGGCCATGATCCCTTCCGTAGCACAGCTGATGGCTGCGCGGGATGTGAAGGGGGCCAGAGAGAAGATTGGTCTGGCAGTGAAGACCACCATGGTGATCTCCATTCCCTGTGCGGTGGGACTTTGTGTGCTTGCAAAGCCGGTGATCAGCCTGCTGTTTACCAACAAGACGGCGGAGGAACTGAATCTGGCAGCAGCGCTTCTGATGACATTGTCTCTGTCGGTCATCTTTTATGCGCTGTCGACCCTGAACAGTTCGATCTTGCAGGGACTGGGCAAGGTAAATACACCTATTATCAATGCAGGAATCTCGCTGGTGGTACAGACGGTGGCAGCCGTATTGCTTCTGATGTTCACAGGTCTGGATCTGTAC